>JBFYTD010000248.1:0-4508 GCA_041300885.1 Anaerolineae bacterium
CGAAGTCACGCCTGTTGATCTTAAACTGAGCGTGCCCTACCGCGTGCTTTACGAGGATCGGGTCGAGCACGCGATGCTGGTCTTCGTGCGCATCGATACCCAGGACGGCCGCAGCGCCTGGGGCTGCGCGGCCTTCGATCCGGCGCTGACTGGCGAGACGCTGGAGCAGGTGACGCGTGCCTGCCGCCGCTGCGCCGTGCGCGCGCTGGACCTCAACCCCTTGAACACCGAGTTCGCGCTGGCCGAGCTGGAGCCGTTGACCGCGGGCACGCCCTCAGCCCTGTGCGCGTTCGACATCGCCTTTCACGACCTGCTGGGCCTGGCCGCCGGGCTGCCGCTGCACCGCCTGCTGGGTGGCTATCGCTACCGCATTCGCACCTCGGTCACGGTGGGCATTGCGCCGGTCAACGAGACGGTCGAGCTTGCCAGGCTGCGCGCCCGCCAAGGCTTCCGTATCCTCAAGTTGAAGGGCGGGCTGGACGCCGAGGAGGACGTGCGGCGGGTCAACGCCGTCCACGATGCGCTGCCGGAGCTGACTCTGCGCCTGGACGCCGACCAGGGCTACGACGTGCGCGAGGCGCTGGCCGTGGCTAGGGCGTTGGCCGGCAAGATCGAGATGCTGGAGCAGCCCACGCCGGCCAACGATCTGACCATGCTGCGCGAGGTGCGCGAGTTGAGCCGCGTGCCGGTGTTGGCCAGCCAGGGCGTGCTGGGCCCCGAATCCGCGTTAGATATCGCCTTGCAGCGCGCGGCCCACGGCATGAGCATCAAATTGAGCACGTGCGGCGGCATTGCCCGCGCCCGCCAGATCGACGCCATCGCCCGGGCCGCGCGCATGGCCACCATGGTTGGTTGCCTCAACGAGCCGGCGCTGCTGATCGCCGCCGGCCTGGCCTTTGCTCTGAGCAGCCCCAACGTGGCCTATGGCGACCTGGACGGCCACTTCGACCTGGTCAATGACCCGACCACGCCCGGCTTCCGCTTCGAGGAGGGCTGGCTGGTGGCGACGGACGTGCCGGGGCTGGGCTGTCGGGTGGATCTGTAGGGGGATGGCGGAGGTATCACAGCGGATGAAGAACAACGGATACCGGATCGTGGCCTTGGCTGGCGGCGTGGGTGGGGCCAAGCTCGCCTTTGGGTTGTATCGGCTGCTGGGCGAGCGGCTGGCGGTGGTGGTCAACACAGGCGACGACTTCGAACACTGGGGGGTGACCGTGTGTCCCGACCTGGACACGGTGATGTACAACCTGGCCGAGCTCAGCAACCCGGAGTTCGGCTGGGGGCTGGCCGGCGAGACGCACCGGGCTTTGGCGATGATGCAACGCTACGGGGGCGAGAGCTGGTTTGGGCTGGGCGACGGCGACCTGGCCACCCACCTGCTGCGCACAGAGCGATTGCGGGCTGGCTTAAATCTGACCCAAGTCATGTTTGAACTAAAAACGGCGCTGGGCATCGCTGCTGATTTGCTGCCCATGTCCGACCAGCCAGTGCGCACGATGGTGCAGACCGACGAAGGCGTGCTGCCCTTCCAGCGCTACTTCGTGCAGCGCCGCTGTGAGCCGCGGCTGCTGGGCCTGGAGTTCGCCGGCATCGAGGCGGCCAGGCCGTCGCCCCAGGTGCTGGCCGCGCTGGATCGCGCCTCTGCGGTGGTGCTCTGCCCCAGCAATCCCTACCTCAGCCTCGACCCCATCCTGTTAGTGCCCGGCATGGCTGCGCGGCTGCGCGCGTTTGCCGGCCCGGTGGTGGCCGTCTCGCCTATCGTCGGCGGGCATGCCATCAAGGGGCCGGCTGCCAAGATCATGGCCGAGCTGGGCGTGGAGGCGTCGGCTCTGGCCGTGGCGCAGCACATTGCCGGCCGCATCCGCCTGGACGGCTTCGTGCTGGACGCCGTGGACGCGCAGCTGGCCGATACGGTGGCTGCATTGGGCATCACGCCGCTGGTGACGGACACCATCATGCGCGATGCGGCCAGCAAGGAGCGGTTGGCGCGGGAGGTGTTGGCTGTGGCGTCAAGATGGGCAGATGGGCAGCAAGTGCTTGACTTTTGGCAGAACACGCGCTAGTATCAGTGATCTATGGAGCGACAATGCCAACCGTGATGTTGGAAGGGCCATATAGCCTGGTATTCTTTAGCTCCGACCGCGGCGAGCCACCGCACATTCACGTGAAGCGCGAGCGGTTGATTGCCAAGTTCTGGCTTGCTCCGGTCGAACTGGCCAAGAACCGTGGATTTGCGGGCCACGAGTTGAACCGGATTGCGCGCATCGTCGCGGAGCATGAAGCGATCCTGCTAGAGGCATAGCATGAGTACTTTGGTTCTTGAGGTTGAGCCGGCAGCGATGGAAGTTGAAGTAACGAATGATGATTTGATCGTCGATCTGGCCGATGGAAGACGGTTGATCGTTCCATTAGCCTGGTATCCGCGCCTGCTGTTTGCTGAGCACTCCGAGAGGCAAAACTGGCACTTGTTGGGAGATGGGTATGCCATTGAGTGGCCAGACCTGGATGAGCATATCGGCATCGACGGACTGTCGGCGGGGCGGCACAGCGGCGAGAGCCGGAAATCATTCGAGCGTTGGCTAGATTCGCGCAGGTGATTGAAAAACCATGCAAAGCAAGCTTGATCGACCGGATGGCATGGCAGACAACAGAATCTTGGGAGCGTTATTGGGCATAGAGACGCTCGGCATGGATGCTGCCTATCGGATGATGGCAGAGGAGCGGCAGCGGGAAAGGGAGGCGCTGGAGTGGGCCGAAACTACGGTTGGCGATGTCACCGACGCAGTTCTTGAGGTTGCCGGGCAACCCGAATGCGAGTTTACCCCCTTGGCGTGACTCTCCATATCGTCATCCCCGTCAAACACATCTCCTATTCCAAAACCCGTCTGGCTTCCGTGCTGGCCGGGCAGGAGCGCCAGGCGCTATCGCTGCGTCTGTTGCGCGGCGTGCTGGCCGTGGCGCAGCAAGCCGGGCAGCAGCTTGGCGCGGCCGCCATCGTCGTCAGCCCCGACCCTGCCGTCCTCGCCCTTGCTGCCACGTACGACCTAAACCCGCTCGTAGAAGACTCTACTCCCCCTTCCGATCACGGGTTACGAGTTACTAGTTACGGCGAAGCCTCGCTCAATGCCGCCCTGGAACAAGCCACCGCGTATGCCAAGAGCCGCGGCGCGACCGCCGTGCTGATTCTACCGGCCGACCTGCCGTTGCTGACTCTGCCCGACGTGGCGCGGCTGTGGCGGGTCAGCCAGCAGTTGTACGCAGGCGCGGCCATGGTCATCGCGCCCGACAGCCAGGAGCAGGGCACCAACGCGCTGCTGGTGCGGCCGCCGGGCGCGCTGGCATATCAGTTCGGCCCCGGCAGCTTCCAGCGCCACTGCCAGCAAGCGCGCGACCTCGGCCTGGCCTGGCACATCGACCGCTCCCCTCGGCTGGGGCTGGATGTGGACCTGCCCGCGGACCTGGAGCATCTGCTGGCTATCGAGCAGGCCGACAGCGCATTGGCCGCTGAGCAGCCAACCTTGGAGGTGAACCCAATGCACGACGACCAACACACAACACCCCTGGACGACTCGACCCTTGCCTTTCTGAACGAGCCTGGCCTGCTTATGCGCCTGGGCACCCTCGGCAGCGACGGCTACCCCCAGGTAACGCCCATCTGGTACTTATACGAGGAGGGCTGCTTCTGGATCACCACCGCCAGCGATCGAATCAAGGCGCGCAACATGCTGGCCCGGCCGCAGGTCGGCTTCGCCATCGACAGCGACCAACGGCCCTACCGCGGCGTGTCGGCCCGCGGCGTGGCGCACCTGGTGGCCGAAGGGGAGGCCGCGCGGCCCATGACCCGCCGCATCGCCGCCCGTTATGTGCCGCCGGAGCGGCTGGAGACCATGGTCGACACGCTGATGGAGGCCCCGCGCGTGGTCTTCGTCATCGACGCGCCGAGGGTGGTGAAGATGGGCAGTTGGTGACGTCTGCCTTGCCAAGCGGCTGGGCAAGGGTTAAAATAGGCATCATCATTCATCCCACCCCAGGGATTGGAAATCCCTGGCTGAAAGTGAGAAGCGCCCTCAGGCGCTGGGAACCTTCCGCCAGCCGCTGAGGCGGCTTCTCAGCTTCAGACGGTGAATTCCATTCACCGGGCCTTCTCAAGGAGTGCTCATGACAACCACCACAGCAACCCCCACCGCGATCCTCAACAAATACAGCCGCCACCTGACCCAGGTGCGCTCGCAGGCCGGCTCGCAGGCCATGCTCTACGGCATCGGACTGAGCGACGACGACATGGCCAAGCCGCAGGTCGGCATCGCCAGCATGGGCTGGGAGGGCAACACCTGCAACATGCACCTCAACGACCTGGCCAAAGTGGTCAAGGCCGGCGTGCAGGAGGCCGGCCTGGTCGGGCTGATCTTCCACACCATCGGCGTCAGCGACGGCATCAGCATGGGCACCGAGGGCATGAAGTTCTCGCTGGTCTCGCGCGACGTGATCGCCGACTCCATCGAGATCGT
>JBFYTD010000249.1:0-4507 GCA_041300885.1 Anaerolineae bacterium
GGCTATCGTCGGCGCCAACGCCTTCGCGCACGAGGCCGGCATCCACCAGGATGGCATGCTCAAGCACAAGCGCACCTACGAGATCATGGACGCGGGCACTATCGGCCTGAGCCAGAGCAAGCTGGTGCTGGGCAAGCACTCCGGCCGCCACGCCTTCCGCGTCCAGCTGGAGCAGATGGGCTATCGGCTGGACGAGAAGGATCTGACCGATGTCTTCCGCCGCTTCAAGGACCTGGCCGACAAGAAGAAGGTCGTGACCGACAGCGACCTGTTGGCCCTGATCGGCGACGAGCTCTATCAGCCGCCGGAGGTCTGGCAGGTCGAGGATATCCAGGTCAACTGTGGCACGACCGTGATCCCCACGGCCGTGGTGCGTCTGCGCAACGTCGAGACGGGCGAGCTATTTACCGACGCCGGCTTCGGCACCGGACCGGTGGACGCGGTCTACCAGGGCATCAACCGGCTGGTGGGCGTGCCCAACAAGCTGGTCGAGTTCGTGATCCAGGCCATCGACCAGGGCATGGACGCCGTGGGCGACGTGACCATCCGCATCGAGTCGGAAGAACTGGTCGGCACGGTGGAGCGCGCTCAGGGCGGCCGCGGCCAGCGCATCTTCAGCGGCCGCGGCATCGACACCGACATCGTCGTCGCCAGCGCCAAGGCCTACATGCAGGCGCTGAACAAGCTGCTGGCGGCTAAGGAAGAGCGCGAGTCGGTGGTGGCGCTGGGAGTGTAGGAACCAAGTAAACAGGTAGACAAGTAGACAAGTAGACAAGTAGACAAGTAAAGGAGTTCATCATGTCGAGCACGAACGTATCCGAGCACGAGACCAGGTCTGCCAGCCGAGCTATGACCGAGTGGCTGGAGCAGCAGTATGATGTGCAGCGGGTCGATCCAATGCACGGCGGCCCCGAGGCGCTGGCGTGGGATGACCACGGCCTGCAAGCGGCCGGCCAGCCGGCAGCAGTCCAGGTCTAGGGCTGCTGACCATGTTTTGGCGCATTCTTTCTGAACTACGCCCGAAGATCGGGCGACCGGGCAACGACGCTCCTGCGCCACCGACTCCACCTGCTGCGGCGGGCTCTGAAGCCTTGCACATGTCCGAGGAACTGCGCGTCCTGGGCGGGTGCCACGGCTGTTCGGGCACGCTGATCGGGCCACGTTCGGGAGGGACAGGAGCACTGCATGCACGTAAACCTTAGCGAGCCGGGTAAGCAGCCCGGCCCCCTGTACGACCCATCCTTCGAGCACGACGCCTGCGGCACCGGGTTTGTGGTGCAACGCACGGGCCAGCGCAGCCACCGCGTCTTGCGCTTGGCGCTGGAGGCGCTGTGCAACCACGCCCATCGCGGCGCTGTGGCGGCCGATGGCCGGTCCGGCGACGGCGCGGGAATTCTGACCCAGCTTCCCCATAAACTGATCGCCCGCGATCTGGCCCACCTGGGGGTGCGCGCGCCGGCTCCAGGCGACGTGGCGGTGGCCATGATCTTCATGCCGCTGCGCAATCTGGTGCATCGAGAGCGCAGCCAGGAGCTGTTCCAGCAGGCCATCGGCGAGTTCGGCCTGGAGTTCCTGGGCTGGCGCGAGGTTCCGGTCAACCTGGATGCGCTGGGCGAGTGGGCCATCAGCCTGCGCCCTTACATCGTGCAGGCTTTCATCGGCCGCCCGCCCGCCCTGGCCCCCGGCGACAGCTTCGAGCGCGCGCTGTATCTGGCGCGCAAGCGGGCCACGCAGCTTTGCTGGGCCGAAAGCATCACCAACTTCTACATCGCCTCGCTGTCGTCCAAAACCATCGTCTACAAGGGGCTGTTCATGGCCCCGCAACTGGCCAATTTCTACGTGGACGTGGCCGACCCCGACTTCGAGACCGCCTTAGCTGTCTTCCACCAGCGCTACAGCACCAACACCTTTCCTACCTGGGAGCGCGCCCAGCCCTTCCGCATTTTGTGCCACAACGGTGAGATCAATACCCTGCGCGGCAACATCAACTGGATGCGGGCGCGCGAGGCCGACCTGGTGCGCTCAGCCAAGCCCTATTTTGGCGAGGCAACGCGCTATTTGCCCCCGGTGATTGCCGAGCGCGGCAGCGATTCGGCGATGTTGGACAACGCGTTGGACTTGCTGGTGCAGTCGGGCCGCGCTATCAGCCATGCGCTGCTGATGCTGGCGCCGCGCGCCTGGGAGCACGACCCGGAGCTGCCGGCCGATGTGCGGGCTTTCTACCATTACCATGCCTGTTTGCAGGAGCCGTGGGACGGGCCGGCCGCGCTGGCCTTTACCGACGGCCGGGTGGTGGGCAGCGTGCTGGACCGCAACGGCCTGCGCCCGGCGCGCTATCTGTTCACCGACGATGGGCTGGTGATCATGTCTTCGGAGGCTGGCTCGGTGCATGTGGACGAGGCGCGCATCGTGCGCAAGGGCCGGCTTGGCCCCGGCGAGATGCTGACGGTAGACACGGCCAGCGGCGAGATCCTCGCCACCAACGACGTGGCCGGCCGGCTGGCGGCCGACAAGCCCTACGAGCGCTGGCTGCAAGAGAATCTGGTCAAGCTGGATGATCTGATGACCCCGGGCGGCGTCTCCTCGTCGACCACCGGCGCCAGCGTGCGCTCGGCCACGGCCCGCCGGCGCGCAGCCAGCGTAGCCGCGGCTAACGGCGATAGCGCAATGAAGGCCAGCGACGATTCGACCCTGCTGGCGCTGCAGGCTGCGTTCGGCTATAACCGCGAGGAATTGGTCGTCTTGTTCCGGCCCATGTGGCAGCAGGGCGTCGAGGCCATCGGCTCCATGGGCGATGACACGCCGGCCGCCGCGCTGTCCAGCCTGCCCCGGCCGCTGTTCCACTACTTCTACCAGCGCTTCGCCGAGGTCACCAACCCGCCCATCGATCCGCTGCGCGAGGCCCAGGTGATGTCGCTCAACCAGCGGCTGGGCCGCCGCTCCAGCCTGCTCAGCCGCGGGCCGGAGGTCGCGCGCATGTTGGAGCTGGCCAGCCCGGTGCTGAGCGACGAGCACATGCAGGTGCTTCGTGAGATCAAGCATCATTTGCCGTCGGGGCGAGGCGAGGACTTTCAGGCGGCCACGTTGGATACCACCTGGCCGGTGGGCGAAGGTGTAGATGGACTGGAGGCGGCCGTCAAACGGCTCTGCCAGCAGGCCGTGGCAGCCGTCAAGTCGGGCGCCAGCCTGCTGATCCTCAGCGACCGCAGCCTAAACCAAGAGCGCACGCTGATCCCGGCCATGCTGGCCACCTCGGCCGTGCATCAGCGGCTGATCCAGGCCGGCGTGCGCAACCAGGCCAGCCTCATCGTCGAGACCGGCGAGGCGCGCGACGTGCATCACGTGGCGGCGTTGGTCGGCTTCGGCGCCAGCGCGGTCAACCCCTGGTTGGCCCTGCGCACCGTGCGGGACGAGGTGCGCACTGCCGGCCGGCACGCCGAGGGCGTCAGCGAGGCGCAGGCTGTCGAGCAGTTCTGCAAAGCGCTGGAGAAGGGCCTGCTCAAGATTATGTCCAAGATGGGCATCGCCACCGTGGACAGCTATTGCGGCGCGCAGATATTCGACGTGCTGGGGCTAGCCGAGGAGGTGGTGGAGCGCTACTTCCCCGGCACGCCGGCCCGGCTGGGCGGCCTCAGCTTGGCCGACATTGCAGCCGACGTATTAACCTGGCATCACGCGGGCTATCCCGACGGCGGCGCGCAGGCGGCGTTGGACAGCCACGGTCTCTTCAAGTTCAAACGCGACGGCGAGTATCACGCTTACAACCCGGATGTGGTGCGCGCGCTGCATGAGGTGGTGGGGATTGGGAAGTTGCAGGTGGCAGGTGGCAAGTTGCAGGCGGCAGGGGATGGCGAGAGCTCAATGGAACGTGAGGAAACTGACGGAAACGGTACTCTCCCCGCCTCCCGCTCCCCGCTTTCCGCTCCCCACCTCTCGCTCTCCGAGGAGTACCGGCGCTACGCTGAGCTAGTGCAGCGGCGGCCGGCGGCGAACTTGCGCGATCTGTTGGACTTTGCCCCGCGACGCGAGCCTGTGCCGTTGGTCGAGGTGGAGCCGGCCGAGGCGATCCTGCGGCGCTTTTCCTCGGCAGCCATGTCGCACGGCGCGCTGAGCGGCATTACCCACGAGACGCTGGCCATCGCCATGAACCGGCTGGGCGGCGCGTCCAACAGCGGCGAGGGCGGCGAGGACGAAGCCCGCTTCGGCGACGAGCGCAACAGCAAGATCAAGCAGGTGGCGTCGGGCCGCTTCGGCGTCACTCCAGCCTACCTGATGGCGGCCGAGGAGCTGCAGATCAAGATGGCGCAAGGCTCCAAGCCGGGCGAGGGCGGCCAGTTGCCTGGCCACAAGGTCACCGACGAGATCGCCCGCCTGCGCCACAGCACCCCCGGCGTGGCCCTCATCTCCCCGCCGCCGCACCATGATATTTACAGCATCGAGGACCTGGCCCAGTTGATCTTCGACCTGAAGCAGGTCAACCCCGAGGCCGTGGTCTCGGTCAAGCTGG
>JBFYTD010000016.1:0-12010 GCA_041300885.1 Anaerolineae bacterium
CTTCGCCGTGCGGCACGTCTGCCATGTGCCCTACGGCGCTCACCCGTTCGCGGTCTATCGCTACTACGATTACGACCCCTGGCAGCTCAAACGCTACCATGACAGCGCCGAGGATGAAAACACCTTCCGCTCCTACCTCGACGCGTATGTCTACGGCGTGCCCGACCACGCCGCCTACCTGGAGGCCATCGGCGGCGCAGAGCGGCTGAGCGCGCTGCGGGCCGATCCGCTGCTGGGTTACAGCCCCACCCTGCGCCGGCGGAGACTCGAGTGATGGCCGATTACACCCTGACCGAGTTGATGGCCGTGGCAGCGGCCCGCGAAATCCGCGACGGCGAGGTAGTATTTGCTGGCACCGGCCTGCCGATGTTGGGCGCGATGCTGGCGCAACACACCCACGCCCCGGCCTGCTGCCTCATTTTCGAGGCGGGCGCCATGGCCAGCCAGTTGGCGCACCTGCCCATGTCGGTCGGCGACCCGCGCACCATGCGCGGCGCGGCGACGGCGGCCGGCCTGAGCGAGATCTTCGCCTTCGTGCTGCAAAGCGGCCGGGTGGATGTGGGCTTCATCAGCGGCGCCCAGATCGACCGCTTCGGCAACATCAACAGCACATCGATCGGCGCTGATCATCGCCATCCCCAGGTGCGTTTTTCCGGCAGCGGCGGCGCGGCCGACATCGCCTGCCTGGCCCGCCGCACGGTGGTGATCGCGCAACACGAAAAACGCCGTTTCCCGGAACACGTGGACTACATCACCAGCCCTGGCTGGCTGCAAGGCGCTGACAGCCGGCGGCAAGCCGGCCTGCGCTGGGGCGGCCCCAGTGTGGTGGTCACCACCAAGGCCGTGCTGCGCTTCCACCTCGACAGCAAAGCGATGTTTCTGGCAAGCTATCATCCCGGTCTGTCGGCCCAGAGTGTGCTCGACGACACCGGATTCCCTCTGGACACGGCGGACGCGGTCGAGACTCTGCCGCCGACGCCGCAGGAACTGCGCATCTTGCGCGAAGACGTTGACCCCGAACGAATCTTCCTACGCTGAGGACGCCCTGTGACTCTTCTCATCGCCGGCATCGACATCGGCAATTCGACAACTGAGGTAGCCCTGGCCGAAATCGATGCCGCGCGGCCTGCGCCGCGCTGGCTGGCCTCCAGTCGGGTGTCCACCACCGGCATCAAGGGCACGCTGAGCAACATCCCCGGCGTAACACGGGCCCTGCAAGAAGCTGTGGACGCGGCCGGCGTCCGCATCGACCAGATCGACCTGGCCCTACTCAATGAGGCCACGCCGGTGATCGGCGACATCGCCATGGAGACGATCACCGAGACGATCATCACCGAGTCGACGATGATCGGCCACAACCCCAACTCGCCCGGCGGGCTGGGCATCGGCGTCGGCGTCACCACGCACCTGAACGACTTGGCCTCGACCGCGCGCGGCAAGCCGGTGCTCGTGGTCATCCCGAAGGATTACGACTTTCAGGTCGCAGCCTCGCTGGTCAACTGGGCGCTGGACAACGGCATCGACGTGCAGGGTGGCATCGTTCAGGCCGACGACGGTGTGCTGATCGCCAACCGGGTCCACAAAGCGTTGCCCTTCGTCGACGAAGTCAGGCTGATCGACCATGTGCCGCTCAACATCCTGGCCGCGGTGGAGGTGGCCGAGCACGGCCAGGCCATCCGCCAGTTGAGCAACCCCTACGGCATCGCCACCCTCTTCAACCTGACGCCCCAGGAGACCGCGCTGGTCATCCCCATCGCCAAGGCGCTGATCGGGCTGCGCTCAGCCGTAGTGATCCGCACCCCGGCCGGCGACGTGCAGACCCGGCACATCCCGGCCGGCAGCCTGAGGTTGATCGGCCAGGATCGCACCCTGGTGCTGCCCATGGACAGCGGCGCCGACGCCATCATGGCTGCGTTGGACCAGACTGGTCCACTGGCCGACGTGGAGGGCGAGCCTGGCACCAACGTGGGCGGCATGGTGCAGCGGGTGCGCCAAACCATGAGCGACCTGACCGAGAAGCCGCTGGCCGAGATCAAGATTCGCGACATCCTGGCCGTCGATTGCCTGGTGCCGCAGCAGGTGGCCGGTGGCCTGGCCCAGGAGTTCTCCCTGGAGAACGCAGTCGGGCTGGCAGCTATGGTCAACACCGACCGCCTGTTGATGGAGCGGCTGGCCCAGGCGCTGGCCAGAGATCTGAGTATTCGCGTCGAGCTGGGCGGCGTCGAGGCCCATATGGCCATCCTCGGCACCCTGACCACGCCGGGCATTGCATCGCCCCTGGCCATCCTGGACCTGGGGGCCGGTTCCACCGACGCGGCCATGCTGCGCAAGGGCGAGCCGGTGCGCAGCATGCACCTGGCTGGCGCCGGTGACATGGTGACCATGCTGATCCAGCGGGAGCTGGATCTGCCGGCCGGCACGGTAAGCGAAGTGGCCGAGCAGATCAAGCGCTACCCCCTGGCCAAAGTCGAGAGCCTGTTTCACACCCGCTACGAGGACAACACGGTGCGCTTCTTCAAGGAGCCGCTGGACCCCAAGCTGTTCGGCCGGGTGGCGCTGGTCACGCCGCAGGGCTTGGTCCCGATCCCCACCGGCCACACCATCGATCGCATCCGTACGGTGCGGCGCGAGGCCAAGCGCAAGGTCTTCCTGCGCAACAGCCTGCGGGCGCTGAGCCACGTGGCCCCGGGCGGCAATATCCGCTTGATCGATTTTGTGGCCATCGTGGGTGGCTCTGGCCAGGATTTCGAGATCTCGCAGATGCTGATGGAGCAACTCAACCCCTACGGCATCGTGGTCGGCACCGCCAACATCCGCAGCCAGTTGGGCCCGGTCAACGCCGTGGCGACCGGTCTGGTGCTGAGCTACTTCGAGCGGCAAAGGTCAGGCTGAGCCATGGCCCAGGTCGAGCGCGATCGCCCGTGCATCCACGTCTGCCTGGTCGGCGGCGCGGACGAGGAACTCTATCGCTGGGTCGAGATCGGCGCCGAAGAAGAGGGCGTGCCGGTGCGACGGACAGCGGTGCAGGTCTCGGAGCCAGTACTGGCAGCCTTCGAGGCCGCGCAGGGATCGCGCTTCGACGTGGGCGTCAGCGTGACTCCGGGCCGGGTGATCTTGCACGAGCGGCATATGCCGGCTGAGCAGCCCGTGCTGTCGCTCGCAGCAACAGGTGATCCCCGGCCGCTGTGCCGCCTGATGGGCGGCAATGCCGCTCGTATGGTAGTGCGGCTGCCCTTACGTTTTGCCGGCGATGACGCGACACCGGAACCGGCTCCAAAGCCGCAGCGGCGTGACCCATCCTCCCCGCCTGTGGCAACGCAGGCGGCAACAGAGCCGGCTGCCGACCAAACCATCGTCGATGTGGCAACTATTGCCAGGATCGTCGTGCGTATCCTGAGAGAAAGAGGCGTTGTGTGACCATGAAAGCGCTCGGCCTGATTGAGACGATCGGCTTGGTGACGGCCTTCGAGGCCGCAGATGCGGCCCTCAAGGCCGCCAACGTCAAGCTACTGGGCTATGAAAACACCAAAGGCGGCGGCCGGATCACCATCAAGTTCGTTGGCGATGTGGGCGCGGTCAAGGCGGCCGTGGCAGCCGGCATCGCTGCGGCGTTGCGTATCGGACGCGTCGAGTCCTCCTTGGTCATCGCCCGGCCCCACCAGGAGATCGAGGGCCTGATCGGCCTGATCGACCGCGGCCCGGCCGCCGCAGGCGAGTCGGTGGTTGTCCCGCAGCCTGCGCTTGAAGCCCCGGCGCCTGAGCCTGAAGCCCCGCAGCCTGCGCCCGCCAAAGCTGCCAAGCCCAAGGCTGCTGCCGGCAAGGCCAAGCGTCCAGCCAGCCGACGGCCCAAGGCTGCCGCCGCGCCGGCGCAAGAGGCTTCATTGCCGGCAAGCGACGCTGCCGCCACGCCGGCCCAAGAGGCTTCATTACCGGCAAGCGACGCTGCCGCCGCGCCGGCGCAAGAGGCTTCATTGCCGGCCAGCGACGCCGCCATCGCGCCGGTTTCGGATGCAACGCCGCCTCCGGCCAGCGCAGATCAGCCAGGCTCGGCGCAGTCGGACCTGGATCGGCCGGCCGCGCCCTAATCATACGGTTTGGAGCATCCTATGCAATCGCCGATCACCCGCGACAGCTCGTCGATTATCCTGGAACAGATGACCCGTGAGGTGGTGCGCCGCCTGATGCAGCAGACCAACGGCCATGGCCCCGCCCCTACCATCCAGCGGGGCGATGGAGCGCTGGAGCTGCAGGTTCCGATTGGGGTTTCCGTGCGCCACGTTCACCTCTGTCCGGAGCACGTTCAGATCCTCTTTGGCGAAGGCTACGACCTGCACATCTACAACGAGCTGTACCAGAAGGGCTACTACGCGGCCAAGGAGCAGGTGATGGTGGTCGGCCGCAAGCGCTGCATCGAGAAGATGCGGGTCCTGGGGCCCACGCGCGCCTACTCCCAGGTCGAGCTGGCCCAGAGCGACGCCCTGGTGATCGGCCTCAAGCTGCCGGTGGCCACCGAGGGCGCCGACCCGGGCACCCAGCCGGTCACCATCGTCGGGCCGGAAGGGGCCATCAGCTTGTCTGGCGGAGCCGGCGGTGGCGCCTTCGTGGCCCGGCGGCACGTCCACCTGAGCGATGTCACCGCGGCCGAGCTGGGCGTCAAGCACGGCGATCTGCTGGAACTGCGCATCGACGGCGCCCGCCCCGCCACCCTGCACGGCGTCCTGGTGCGGGTCAAGGCCGGCTGGCGCACCGAAGTCCACCTGGATACCGATGAGGCCAACGCCTGCGGCGTTCGCAACGGCCAAACGGCGACGCTGGTGATCCGAAAGTAGAGGGATGCTTCGGCGGCCCTCAGCATGACTAGGAACAAGGCGACAGTGATGACCGACCAAGCGTTGATCGACAAGATCGTGGCTCGTGTGCTGGCCCTGCTGGGCGGCCAGCCGGTAGACGCGTCCCGCCGCAGTGTGTTGATGCTGTTCAGCGGCGCCAGCACCGGCTACGTCGTGGGCATGGAGGCGATCCGGCGGCTGACCGGCGCCGAACATGCCCTCACTGTGGTGCTGACGCCTGCGGCCTACCACATCATCACACCGGAGCAGGTGCGCAAGGCCGGCGCGGCCCGGATCATCGCTCCCGGCGAGTGGGTCGATGCGCCCGGGCTGGTCAAACAGGCCGACCTGGTGCTGATCCCCACGATGTCGATGAACCTGGCGGCGCGGCTGGCCCTCGGCCTGATGGACTCGCTGATCACCACCCTGGCCCTGGGCTCACTGCTGGCCGGCAAGGGGGTGGTGACCGTTAAGGATGGCGCCGACCCCGACGGCAACGCCGGCCTGGTGTTTGGTGCAACCGATGGCACGGCGCCGCTGCTGCGCCAGACGCTGGCCGGACACCTCGGCACGCTCAGCGACTACGGCATGGAACTGGTGGCCGAGGCCGACTTTCTTTTCACAGTCGAACAGCGGCTGTTGGCTCCTGCCAGCCCTATGCTGAGCCCCAGCGCCTTGCCGGCGGCGGCAGCGGTCGCGCGTAGGGCCGGCTTCGTGACCGCCACCGATCTGCAGGCGCTGCCATCCGGCTCGGCGCTGCGGCTGGCAGCCGGCGCCCGGCTGACCCCCCAGGCCCAGGACCTGGCCCGGCGGCTCCAGCTGAGGCTGATGCTGGAGTAAAGGCAAGCAATCAACCCAAGAAACCGGGGCTTTTCCCAGGAAACCGGTTTCTGAGATGCCCAAGGACAACAACCATGCAACTGGCGCAAGTAGTAGGTACAGTAGTTTCCACCCGCAAAGAAGATGCGCTGATCGGCCACAAGCTGCTGATCCTGTCCGTTCTCGACCCCCGCGGCCAAACGACGGCGGGCGAACTGCTGGTGGCCATCGACGCTCTGGGTGCGGGCGTCGGCGAAACAGTGCTGATCGCCCGCGGCGGTGCGGCGCGGGTCAACCTGCCGGCCGCCACCCCGGTCGACGCCCGGGTCATCGGCATCGTCGACACGATGGACGTGCGCTGATGGGCATCTACACGCGCGGCGGAGACGCAGGCGATACGTCGCTGCTCGGCGGTGTACGCGTCCCTAAAGACACCTTGCGCATCGAGGTCTACGGCACCGTCGACGAGGCGACCTCGGCCATGGGGCTGGCGCGCGCCACGACCAGGCAAGACGACCTGTGCCGGGAGATCATCGCCTTGCAGGGCGAGCTGATCGGCGTGATGGCCGAGCTGGCTACGGCGCCCGACGCCGACGCCGGCAAGCTGCACATGATCCAGCTCACCCCGGTGCAGGCGGCCCAGGTAGAGCGGCTGGAGCGGACCATCGACCACTACGAGGCGCAGCGCATCCCCACCCACCATTTTGTGCGGCCGGGTGGAGCGGTGGCCTCAGCGGCTCTGGACATGGCCCGCACCTTCGTGCGCCGCGCCGAGCGGCGGCTGATAACCCTGAGCCGGGAGCAGGATGTCAACCCCTACCTGATCAAGTACTTGAACCGCCTGTCTGACCTGTTGTACGTGATGGCGCGCATGGACGAGCAGCGCGAGGTCGAGCAGGTGGTGATCAACCAGCTGGCAGAGTCGTTCAGAATGACAGGACATGAGTTCGTCGCTGGAGCGCATGGCGTCACGGCGCAACGGGAAACTCACAATCAACGCGCGACAAGGAGCGGAGAGATGAACATGGTGCTAACGCTTGCCGACTGTGACCGCATGATCGAGGCGGGCCTGCGCCGGGCCAGGGAAGTCGGCGTGCCGATGGTGCTGGCGGTAGTTGATGCTGGCGGCAACCTGATCGAAACGCGCCGCATGGACGACGCTTTGATCGTGAGCATCACCCTGGCGCCGCACAAAGCCTACACCGCGGCCACGGTGCGCATAGCCACGCACACCTTGGCCGAGCTGGCGCAGCCCTCGGCGCCCCTCTATGGCATCGACGTCAACATCCCCAACCTGACCCTGGTGGGCGGCGGCCTGCCGCTCCACCAGGACGGACGGTTGGCCGGCGCCGTGGGCGTCAGCGGCGGCAGCGTGGAGCAGGATATCGACGTGGCCCAGGCGATGGTGGCCGCGCTCTAGGCATTACGACACGGAGGAACAATGACTGTGATGATTGCAGAAGCTCAGCTTGACGACATCATCCGGCGGGTGCTGAACAGGATGGACGTCAGCCGTCCACCCGTCACCAGTGCCTATCGCGGCGCCTATGCCACGGCTGATCAGGCGCTGGAGGCGGTCTACCGGGCACAGCTTGCCTACGGGCGGGTCAGTATTGCCCGGCGCAAGGCGATCATCGACGCGATCCGTGAAGTGGTCATCGAGAATGCCCAGCGCCTCGCGCAGATGGCGGTCGAAGAGACCCGGATGGGCCGCGTTTCGGATAAAGTGCTCAAGCACCTGTTGGTGGCGGACAAAACGCCAGGCGTGGAAGCGCTGCCCAGCGCCGCCTACATCGGGGACGACGGCCTGACTGTGGAAGAGCCGGCGCCTTTTGGCACCATCCTGGCTGTCACGCCGACCACCAATCCTACAGCGACCATCATCAACAACGCGATCAGCATGTTAGCGGCCGGCAACACGGTCTTCTTCGCGCCGCATCCAAGAGCACTGAAGACTTCGCTGGTCTGCATCGACCTGCTCAACGAGGCGATCGAAAACGCCGGTGGGCCACCCAACCTGCTGGTGAGCATGGCAGCAGTGGATCTGAACGTGGTGACTGACGTGCTGATGAAGCACCCGCGCATTGCCCTCACCTGCGTGACCGGTGGCACGGCCGTAGTGGATCTGGCGCTGACCCGCGGCAAACGCGTCATCGGCGCAGCGGCAGGCAACCCACCCGCGTTGGTCGACGACACGGCCAACCCGGAAAAGGCCGCCAGGGAGATCATCGCCGGCCATTCCTTCGACAACAACTTGCCCTGCACCTCGGAAAAAGAAGTGGTCGTCACCGCCGGCATCGCCGATGCTTTGATGGGCTGCTTCCGCCAGTCGCCCGACGCGGTGGTGCTGGACAGCAGCTACTTGCCTCGCCTCGAACAGGTGGTGTTGAACGACAAGCGCAGCGGTCCGTGCCCCGACTTCATCGGCAAAAACGCCAATGTAGTGCTGCGCCAGCTGGGCATCGAGGCTGGCGACGACGTACGAGCGTTGATCGTCGAGGTGGACAAGAACCATCCCTTCGTGCGCCACGAGTGTATGATGCCCGTGCTGGGCGTCGTCCGGGTGGGCAACTTCGAAGAGGCGGTGGACGTGGCGGTCGAGGTGGAAGGTGGGCTGCGCCACTCCGCCATCATCCACTCGGCCAACATCTACCACATGAGCGAGTTCGGCAAAGCCATCAACACCACAGTTTTCGTCAAGAACGCGCCCAGCTACGCGGCGCTGGGCTTTGGTGGCGAAGGCTTCACCAGCTTCACCATCGCCGGCCGCACCGGCGAAGGCATGACGACAGCGCGCACTTTCACCCGCATTCGTCGCTGCACCTTGGTGGGCGCGTTCTCGCTGGTGTGAGCTCTTAAAGCCGGGTTGTTTGCCGAAAAACCCGGCTTCCCGACAGATCTGACAGGAGTCTGGCATGGACAAAGCGATTGCAGACCTGGTTCAGGCGGCCGGCGTGACCGGAGCCGGCGGCGCGGGGTTTCCCACCCACATCAAGCTGGCCGCGCGCAGCGAAGTGGTAATCGCCAACGGCGCCGAGTGCGAGCCGTTGAGCCACGTAGACCAGGAACTCATGATTCACCATGCGCCTGAGGTGGTGGCTGGCCTGCAGGCGGTGATGCGGGCCACCGGCGCCGAACGTGGCGTGTTAGGCGTCAAGAAGAAGTACACGGCCGCCATCGCCGCGCTGCGCCAGGCTATGCACAGCGGGGGCGACGCCAGCCTGTCGCTCTTCGAGCTGGGCAACTTCTACCCGGCCGGCGACGAGCATGTGCTGGTCTACGATGTACTGGGCCGGGCAGTGCCCGAAGGCGGCATCCCCCTCAACGTCGGCGTGGTCGTCCAGAACATCGAGACCCTGTTCAACATCCACGCTGCGCTGGCCGGCCAGCCGGTCACCCACAAGCACATCACCGTGATCGGCGAGGTGCGGCAGCCGGTGACTGTGCGCGTGCCCGTCGGCGTCTCCCTGCGCGAGGTGCTGGCCTTGGCCGGCGGTGCGGTGACGCCGGACCCGGTCGTGCTCAACGGCGGCGCCATGATGGGGCATGTGGCTGCCAGCCTGGATGAGCCGGTGACCAAGCGCACCAAGCTACTGCTGGTGCTGCCCTACGACCACCAGTTGAGCGTCAAGGCGCGCCAGTCGCGCAGCGGGATCGAGCTGCAGGCCATATCGGCCTGCGACCAGTGCTACATGTGTACCGACTACTGCCCGCGCCACGCCCAGGGGCATGCCATCCAGCCGCACAAGCTGATCCTCCTGCTGGCCTCCGGTATCCCGCTGACCGATGCCCAGATGGCCGGTGCGCTGCTGTGCTGCGAATGCCGTACCTGCAACTACGCCTGCCCGGTGCATCTGGCGCCGGGCGACATTGCCATCGCGGTCAAGCACGACCTGCTCAAGGCCGGCCTCAAGAACCCCTATCACCGCCACACCGAGGTCGATCCCTACCGCGATTTCCGGCGCGTGCCCATGTACCGCCTGATCAATCGCCTGGGGCTGAACCGCTACGACGTGCCCGCGCCGCTGATTGAGAACCATCCCGGGGGGACCGGCGTGACCGCCGAGTTCCAGCGGGTGCGGCTGGCCTTCAGCCAGCATCTGGGCGTTGCCGCCCTGCCGGTAGTCCAGACAGGCGATCGGGTTCAAGCCGGCGACGTGATTGGCGAGATACCGCCCGCAGCCATGGGCGCGCGCGTCCATGCCAGCCTGAGCGGCGTGGTCCGTGACGTGACCCCTGACTTCATTGTGATCGAGGCAAACTGATGATGAACGCACGAGCTGAAGCCCCCAAAGCGATTGGCATGATCGAGATGCGCAGCATTGCGCGCGGCATGTTGACGGCCGATGTGATGCTCAAGCAAGGCAACGTGGAACTGCTGCGGGCGCACGTAGTCTGCCCCGGCAAGTACGTGATTCTGATCGCCGGCGCGATCAGCCAGGTGCGCAGCGCCATCGATGCCGGGCAGCGGGCCACCCCCGAGGTGCTGGTGGACACCTTCGTCCTGCCCAACGTCCACCCCAGCGTCTTTCCGGCCCTGACCGCCACCACCGAGGTTGACAATGTGCGCGCCGTGGGTGTGATCGAGACCTTCACCCTGGCCGCCTCCATCGTGGCCGCCGACGCCGCAGTCAAGGCCGCAGGAGTCGAGTTGATCGAGATCCGCCTGCCTTTTGCTCTAGGCGGCAAGGCCTTCGTGGTCTTCACCGGCGAGATCAGCGCCGTGCGCGCCGGTGTCAACAGCGCGGTCGGGCTACTCAAAGACGAGGGTGTCATCGATTCCTTCGTCGTTATCCCCTCGCCCCATAAGGATCTGGTCGAGAAGCTGTTGTAGGACCGGCACCGGTCTTGCCGCACTTGACCGCCGTGGTCAGGTAGACGCCCAGGTCGAGGATGTCCTGCACCGATGCCATCGACAGCGCTTTGGCACCCGTCATACGGGTAGAGTTCCGGTTGGCGGGGTATTTCGTTGATGATTGCCAGGATCACCCGGCCGCGGGTGGCCATCAGGTCATGATAGAATTGGACGACGCGCAGCAGGTCCGCTTCGCCATTGCCGCTGTACCTGACACCGGCGACCGCGAAACGCTCAGCTTACTGCTCCACGACAGTCCGCATCAACTTCTCTTTGTTGCCAAGCCTTTCCCGCCACCAGGAGCGAGGCGAGTCCGGATTTCATTGCCCGCCTGGAGACAAAAGCGCGCGCCGCTGGCGCCAGGGACATCGCTTACGTACAGGTGCCGCGCAATGCTATCTTTCGCGACAAAGGGATTCCGGCGGAATATGCCATCCTCTTCACGGTCGAGATGGACAAGGATCCCATTCAACGGCGCCCAGTTTCCAGTGCCAGTTGGAAGTATCAGTGCGGAGAGCTAGCCGATCAGCCGGAGCGCGGACGTAATGTCCTCGGCGATCATCTGGCGCTTGCTCTTCTCGATGAAGAAGCTGGGGCCGGCCTGCAGGTAGGAGGGAAAGGCCCGCTTGCCCTGAAAGGTGTACGCCGGGCCGCGCAGCTTGTAGGTGGAACCGGCCGGGATCACTCGCGGTTGGCCGGTGCGCCTGGCTATCGCGTTGACGGCCCTGATGGCCACGTCGCCCATCAACAGGTAGGCTTGTACGTTGGGAAAGAGCGCCAGCTCCTGCTCCAGGATGCGCGAGCACTCGACGACCGTGGCGGCCTGGATGCCATAGCTCGTCTTGCCGCACTTCACAGCCGTGGTCAGGTAGACGCCCAGGTCGAGGATGTCCTGCACGGACTCCACCGCCGCGCCAGCGTCCTGGAACGCTTGCACCGTGGTCTGCTGGAACAGCGGGTCGCCTGCGGCGTAGTAAAAGTCGGCCGGGTCGGCCGGCGCCGCCTCGGAGATCAGCACGATCTTGATCTTGCCCGGCTGCACCTCAATGTCAGGGACGACGTAGCAATTATGACGGACGTCGGTGCAGGGGAAGTCCTTGCAGCCTATGCATTGATTGACGCGCATGGGAAACCTCCGTTCCTTTAGTCAGGCGTGTTTGGCAACCAGCCGCAGGATGGTCGTCCAGCTTCGCGTCGTCACCGGCGCATGCAACGCCCTTTCCAGCACCGGCGTCGGATAGCCGCTCTTGCCGTCGATCGCGCGTGAAATGCTGAAGGCCTCCCCGGCGTCGATGCGAAAGACAAGGCAGTCCTTGCGGTTGGATTCCAGCGGGGTTTGCACCATCACTGTTGATCCTGGCCGGAAGAGTGTCAGGCTGCGCTCGCTAATCTCGGCATCTTCGAACGGCAGGAATGGATCCTCAGCGACAAGCCGGGCCAGGTGCTCAAGGTTGCGCACAAAGGCAGGTTCGCGCATGTTGCACTGCTCAAGGAGGAGCTCGCACGC
>JBFYTD010000250.1:0-4500 GCA_041300885.1 Anaerolineae bacterium
GGTTCATCGCCGCCGCAGGCGGCCAGGGCCAGCATCAGGATTGACAGAGCAAACAGAAGAACAATCGTTTTGCGGTGACTTTGCATGGGTGTAACCTCGATCAATAGACTAAGAGGTAGTAAATTCAGAAAGCGGCAAATTGGCAAATTGGCGGGGTGGAGAGCAGAATATCACAGCGCATTGGGAACCGCGAATGGGGAAGAGGAGAGAACTTCACCGTCGTCGCTGTCCACTCGTTGTCGCCCATTCGCTGTGGTATTTCCCTCCCCTTACCACACCCGGCACACCAGCCCCTTCAGATAATCGCCCTCCGGAAAGCTCAGCAGCAGCGGATGATCCGGCCCCTGGCTGAGGCGCTCGATCACCTGCACGGTGCGGCCCGCGTCCACTGACGCGCCGAAGAGGATCTTCTGGAACAGGTCGGCGCTAACCAGGCCGGAGCAGGAGAAGGCGGCCAGAACGCCGCCCGGCCGCAGCAGGTGCATGCCCAGCAGGTTGATGTCCTTGTAGGCCCGCGCGGCCCGATCGACCTGTTGCTGGCTGTGGGCGAACTTGGGTGGGTCGAGGATGACCACGTCGAAGCGCTCGCCGGCTGCACGCCAGTCGCGCAACACCTGGAACACGTCGCCGGCCACCCCCTCTGCCTGTACATCGGGGTCGAAGCCGTTGAGGGCCAGGTTGCGCTCAGCCAGATCCAGCGCCTCGACGGACGAGTCCAGGTTGACGACGTGCTGTGCGCCCGCGGCCAGGGCATAGACGGCAAAGCCGCCGCTATAGCTGAAGGCGTTGAGCACGCGGCCGCCCTGGCAATAGGCTGCCGTGCGCCGCCGGTTCTCGCGCTGGTCCAGGTAGAAGCCAGTCTTCTGGCCGCCCAGCAGGTCCACCAGGAAGCGTTGGCCATGCTCCAGAATCTCGACCGGTCCAGCCGGCGGCTGGCCGTGCAGCATCCCCACGAGCGGCCGCAGCCCTTCCTTCTCACGCACGTCCACGTCGGAGCGCTCGACAATGCCGGCCGGCTGGCACAGCTCGACCAGCAGGCGCGCCAGCAGCGGCTTGACCCGCTCGATGCCCAGAGTCAGCGCCTGCACGGCCAGCCAATCGCCGTAGCGGTCTACAACCAGGCCGGGCAGCCTGTCGCTCTCGGCGTGGACCAGGCGGTAGGCGTCGGTGTGGGGATCGGCGGCCAGGGCGGCGCGGCCGGCGATGGCCTGCTGCAAGCGGCTGCGCCAGAAGCCTTCGTCGACGGTTTCGTGCGCGTCCCAGGTTAGCAGGCGCACCTGGATCTGTGAGCGGCGGTTGAGGTAGCCGCGCGCCAGCCATTGACCGATGTCGCTGTGAACGTCTACCACGTCGCCGTCCAGCGCGTCGCGGTCGATGCGCTGGATCGCGCCGGAGAAAAGCCACGGATGGCGGTTGCGGACCGATTTCTCACGGCCGGGTTTGAGGGTAATGGTGGGCATGGTTTATTGGTAGATTGGTAAACTGGTAGAGTGGTAGACTGGTAGGGTGGTACAGTGGTGGGTTGCCGGGGTGGTAACGCTGCGGTACATTGACGGACCAAATTGCCAATCTACCAATGCACCAATGTACCAATCTATCCTTTCACCTGCTGCTCGAATCCGTAGGCGTCCAGTTGCAACACCCGGCGCTGGTCGTCGTCGCCGATGGTGAGGCGCAGGGTCTGCTGGTTGTAGCGAAAAGGGCGGACTGCGCCGTCGGGCCCGGCCAGCGCGCCCCAGATCTCAGCCTGATCGCGGCCGGCGATGCGGATTTTTTGTTGGTGGTGGATAGCCCAATGGGTGAAAGGCTTCAAGTTTCTCTGCTTTCCTGCGTTTCTCTTTCTTTCGTCCCGCGCAGGCTGATATGCAAGACCTGCTGCGTGGCTGGCGTGATCCGCACCCGTTGATCGACGCGCAGGCCGCAGACCCAGGCAATGTCACCGCTGGAGGTGACGAGTAGGGGCCATTGATCGCGGGCGGGAGCGGGAACTTTTGCGTTGGTGAACAGTTCAGCCAGCCCTTTGCTGCGGCCGGCCATGCCCAGGGGGTGGAAACGATCGCCCGGACGCCGGGTGCGCAGAGAAGGCGCCGGCCCCAGCACTGCGGCGTCCAGCCATGCCTGCCAGGGGTCGGCGTTAGCCTGCCAGCCGGGCGCCAGGTTGGCTGGCGCCAGCAGAGCGGTCGTTATTTGCCAGCCGGGCCGGCTGATGGTCCCCGGCACAGGCAGGGGCAGCCATTTGGCGTCCATCTGGGGCAGATTGGTCAGCGGCAGATCGACGCCCTCGTCGCCGACAGCAAAGCGGTTGTAGCCCAGCACGATCTCCAGCCCAGCGGGCAAGGTCACACGGTCGCCGGCCGCGCCCTCGCGCAGCAGCCACAGGGCGTTGTCCACGTGGACGGAGCTGACATTGCGCAGGCTGGCCCGCAGGCGGTGAATGGCCTCGCGCAGCACGCCGCGCTGCAAGGCGGTAGGCAGGCCGCGCCAGGCCGCCAGGTCCAGCACTAACCGGTCAGGCTCTTCTTGCAGCGCCACCTGCGGCCACGCGGCCGTCAGATCATCGCGCAGTAATTCGTAGTCATCAGCCAGCACGGTCGCCGTGCTGGCCAGGATGCGGCGGATCTGTGGGTTGTAAGCTTCCAGCAGCGGCAGCAGTTCGTGGCGCAGCCGGTTGCGGTAGAAAGTCGTGTCTTCGTTGCTGCGGTCGTAGCGTGGCGTCAAACCTTGCTCGGCGCAGTAAGCCAGGATGTCGGCGCGCGGCGTGAACAGCAAAGGTCGAATCAAGTTATGCCGGACACCTGACACCTGACACACTACGCCTGACACTCCTGCCACAGGCAACGGACCTATCGGCTGCATCCCCCGCAGCCCTGCCAGCCCGCTGCCGCGCAGGAAATGCATCAGCACGGTCTCGGCCTGGTCGTCGGCGTTGTGGCCCACGGCCACGACCTGCGCGCCGAGTTGGGTTGCCAGGCGGCCCAGGAAGGCGTAGCGGGCCGCGCGCGCGGCCTCTTCCAGCGACGCGCCGGTCTCGGCGGCCAGCACGGGTACGTCAGCCTGCTCCACCGTGCAGGGCAGCTCCCAGGCCGCGGCGCTCTCAGCCACGAAGGCGGCATCCGCGTCGGCGTCGGCCCCGCGTAGGCCGTGGTGCAGGTGGGCCACGTGCAGCCGCGCGTCCAGTTCGGTCACCAGAGCGTGCAGCACGTGCAGCAGGCAGAGCGAATCAGGCCCGCCCGACACGCCGATGAGGATCGTGTCGCCAGGGCCAAAAAGCTGGTAGCGCCGGATTGTGCGTCGCACTGCTGGCAAGAGGTCCATGAGTGGATTGTAACACGATTCTGTAAAATCGTGGGTTCAGTCTGGTGAAACGATTTGGCGGGTCATGTTACGCAGCGGAGCCAAGTTGGGCTATAATTGGGGCAGATGGCAATAGCAACTGAACAAGGAGATGCTCCCATGATCGACAACATCCACTGGCTAGGCCACGACAGTTTTCGCATCGACGGCGACGTGACGATCTACATCGACCCGTGGAAGCTGGCCGCAGGCGTCCCGCCGGCCGACCTGATCCTGATCACCCACGAGCACAGCGACCACTTTTCGCCGGATGACATTGAATTGATCCGCACACCGCAGACGGAGTTTGTCGCTATCGCTACAGTGGCGGCCAAGCTCAGCGGGCTCGTGCATACGGTCAAGCCCGGCGACCGGCTGGCCGTGCGAGGCGTCGAAATCGAGGCCATGCCAGCCTACAACCTGAGCAAGAAGTTTCACCCGCGCGAGAAGGGGCATGTGGGCTATGTGCTGACCGTGGACCGCCAGCGCATCTACCACGCCGGCGATACTGACGCCATCCCCGAGATGGAAGGTCTGCGGCCGGACATCGCCCTGCTCCCCGTCAGCGGTACCTACGTCATGGACGCCGAGGAGGCCGTGGAGGCGGTCAAGCTGCTGCAACCGGGGCTGGCCATCCCCATGCATTACGGCGCTATCGTCGGCTCCGAGGCCGATGCGTTGCGCTTCCAACAGCTTAGCCCGGCGCCGGTAAAGATTTTGACGCGCGGCGCATGAGCCGTGGCGGGGCGGGGGAGACCCTTCGGGTTTCTCTGCGTTTTCGGCGATTCGTGATCGGCCAGGGAAGCCCGACGGGTCTGGCGTTCCACCGCCTTGGAATGCACTCAGATATGAGGGGTCTGATCGGCGCGGCTGTAGCGTATCCAAAAGCGGGCGGCTCCGTCTTGATTAGCTAGAGAATTATCGCGCAAACTTCTGGGGTGTTGTGTTCGCCGTTTCAGTGCAGGCAACAAGGAGATCTGCCATGTCACTCAAGTTCCTCTCTCCCGGTGCGCGTAGCCGTCGATCCTCTGGCCGTTTTCTCACCTACAGCCTCTACCGATTGGTGCTCTGTTTGCTGATTGTAAGCCTGGCCTTGGGCGGCGCTTGGCCAGGAGTCCCTCGTGGCGTTCAGGCTCAGGAGACTGATCCACCCGCCGAGCAAACCAC
>JBFYTD010000251.1:0-4493 GCA_041300885.1 Anaerolineae bacterium
CAGGGCAGCCAGCACCACCAGGGTGACAGCCAGCCGCTGTAACTGAATGCCCAGCATTTGCCCGCTAAACGGCGCGCCCGCCCCCAGCCAGGCCGGCCACCAGGCGGCGTTGCCCATCAGGGAAGTGAACAGGTAGTTGGCCGCCAGAATCAGCAGCAGGATGAACACAAACGGGCGGAGCGGCTTGAGCCAGGGCAGGACAAAGCCGGCAACAAGCAACGCGGCCAGCAACCCGCTCTTGATCCACAGCCAGGGCAACGCCTGTCCGAAGACCTCCTGCCCGATGATGTTGGGCAGCAGGCTCGCCAGCAGCATAGCGCACCAAGCGGCAATCACTGTTCGTTGTGCAAGGGTTTTCATTACCGGGTGACTCCTGTCTCCTGCGCGCGTATTGTCGAAAGCAACCATGCCAGCAACGCCGACAACACGAGGGTGAGCGCGCCAATGGGCAAGACGACGCCCCAAGCCGCAGCCTCGCCGCGCGCCGTCTGCACCAGCGGCGTGAGCAGGATGGGGATGCCCGTCAGGATCAGAAAGACGATGAAGGTTGGCGCCAGGGTGTAGGCCAGTGGTCTCTGCTTGATGAGCAGCACGCCGGTGGCGATGACGGCCGGCAGGAAGAACGCAAGGTCGAGGATATGGACCGGGTTGGTGGGCAGCGCCATGTCGATCAGGCTCTGGGGTCGCGCGCCAGAAAGGAGGGCCGGCACATCTTCCGAGAGCCAGAGCAACCCGAAGAGCACCGCCGTGATGATCAGCACCCAGGCCGTCACCAGGGTGGCGCGCCGGCTGGTGAACGCGGACATGACGGCCTGGTGGTCCGCCGCAGCAACGCCGCCGATTAGCGCATAGAGGCTCATGCCAAACACCGCCACCCACGGCAGGAACAACGGCCCGAAGGGTATGGAGAACGTGTAGATCACGTAGTTGTAGACAGTGAACGCCAGCACGCCCAGCCAGAGCAGATAGGCCCGGAGCGAGCCGCGCAGCGCCAGCGCAGCCAGCAGCAGCCACAACGGCGCCACCAGCGCCAGATTGGCGATATCTTGGGCCAGCGCCTGCGGCAGGAAGGCAGGCGTCAAGCCGGCGTAAATGCTTCTGACAGACAGCCCGATGATGCTGCCGGCGATTGCCAGGATGGCTGCGGCAATCGAAAGCCAGAGCCAGATCGATGCGCCAAAGACAGTTTGGTTAGCGTTGTTCTGTGGTTTCATGATGCGCTCTCCGGTAGAGAAAGGAACGACTTCATGGTAACTCCAATTGCTCCGTTTCCAGGGATAGCAAGGTGCAGCCCAGGTTGTGCAGATGCCGCGTCAGGCCGACGATGCCGGATTGATCGGCGTGGATGTTCGCCAGGACAGCCGTCTCACCCTCACAGGCGAGAACCGTGCCGGCCGGGCAATAGGCCTCCACGAATTCCTCGTCGATCTGGCCCCGGAGGGCGATGCGGTAGACTCGCTGGTCCTGTTGGCTGGTGTTTACGTTCATGGTGACGTCCTCGCTTTGCACCACCAGCATACAACAGCGCAAACAAAAACGGACTACATGATCATGTAGTCCGTTGGCGCAAAAGATGTGGTTGTGGATTACAACAACCCCAACTCCCGCGCCCGCGCCACCGCCTGCGCCTGGCGGTTGACCCCCAGCTTGCCGTAGATCTCCTTGACGTGGAAGCGCACGGTGTTAACGCTAACCACCAGCCGCGCGGCGATCTCGGCGTAGGTCAGGCCCTCGGCCAGCAGGCGCAATGCTTCCAGCTCCCGCTCGGTCAGCGGCTCGACCAGGTCTTGCGACACGGCGGCCTTTGCAGCCAGGGCCTCGTCGATGAAGACGCGCTGATAGCCTTCCGGCGCCGCAAGCTGGCGGGCGCGGCCCAGCCATTCTAGCCCCCCGCCGGCCTTGGCGCCCAACACCAGGGCCTGGATCAACGTCCCGTGGCGCTTGTCCGCCTCGGTGCTCTGCACGATCCGCCCGGCCAGCGCAAGGGCCTGCGGATGGCGGCCGGCGATCATCCAGCGCAGCCAGGCCAGGTGGATGGCATCCGTCCGATAGGTGACCGGGGCTTCGGTAGGGATGCCCGTGGCGGCCAAAGTGGCTTCCGCTTCGGCCAGGTTGCCCTGCGCCGCCAGCAGGCTGGCCTGTTGGCCGGCCCAATCCAGCCGCGCCCAGCCTGGGCCGCCCTGCGCCAGCACGTCGCCGGCTTCGTGCAAATGCTGGGCCGCCGCCGCCAGGTCGCCTTCGCCCTGGCACAAACGCGCCAGGGCAACCTTGCCATAGATCAAGGACGCCGGCTGGCTGGCCAGGGAGGCCATGCGAATGCCGTGCAGCAGGGCTGCGCGCGCCTTCTCGACCTGGTTCCACTCGTAATAGACCTGTCCCAGCACGGCATGGACGGAACCGATCATGAAAGGGGCGACATGGGCGATGGTTTCGGCGCGCTCGACGGCATATTCGGCGATGGCGGCCAGGCGGCGCAAGCGCCCCAGCGGGTACCACAGCAGGGAAAGGTGCGCCACGGCCACCATGGCCGTCACGTGGTCGTCGATGGCATGGGCGGCGCGCATCGCTTCTTCCAGCGCCTCGCTCGCCTCGTCGAAGCGTCCTGCTATGCGGCAGGCCACCCCGAACGCCAGCGCAGTCGAAGCGATCAGGCGCACATCGTCGTCCGGCGCCAGCGACCTGGCTTGCTCGGCCAGCGCCAGCGCTTCCGGCGCCTGCCCCTGCGCCTGGGCCAGGAACGACTGCAAGGCCAGCAGATCGGCTTGCAGGCCGCGGGCCGCGGCGTTGTCCGGCGGCAGAGCCTCCAGCGCGCTTTGCGCTGCGGCCAGGTAGGGGCCGGCTTGCCGGTAATCGCCGTGCAGGATTTGCCCCCACACGATCCCGGTGTTGAGTTTCGGGCTGCTATTACGCAGCGCCGCGGGCAAAGCCTGCACCCACTGCGACAGCGCGCGCGAGTGGCCCTGGGTCAGCAAGCGCCAGCGATACTTTTCCAGCAAGGCAACCGCGCGCGGGTAATCGCCCGCTGCCAGCGCGTGCTCGATGCTGGCGGCCGGCATGTCCCGCCCTTCGTGCCACAGGCTGGCACGGCGGTGCAGCTCAGGCAGGCAGGCGGCGCACTCGCGGCGCAACCTGTGCTGCAGCAGATCGGCGAACAGGTGATGGTAGCGATACCAGCGCCCCTCGTCGTCCAGCGGCACGACGAACAGGTTGGCCGCCAGCAGGCGTTCCAGCAGGTCAGCGCTGTCGCTGCGCCCGGCGACGGCGTCGCACAGGTCCCCGCTCAGCCGCGCCAGGATCGAGGTGTCCAGCAGGAATTGCTGCACCGCGGCCGGCTGGCGGGCCAGCACCTCCTCGGTCAGGTAGCCCAGGATGAAGCGGTGCGTTCCGCTGAGGGTCTCCACAAAGGCTGAGGGATCGGCGCGGCCTTGCAGGGAAAGGCCGGCCAGCTGCAGGCCGGCGGCCCACCCCTCGGTGCGTGCGGCTAGCCGGGCCAGGTCCGCTTCGGACAAAGCCAGCCCCATGCTGTCGCGCAGGAAGGCCGCGGTCTCCGCCTGGTCGAAGCGCAAATCGGCCGCGCGCACCTCGGTCAGTTGAGCGCGGGCGCGCAGCCGGCCCAGCGGCAAGGCCGGGTCCTCCCTGGTCACCAGCGCCAGGTGCAGGCCGGCCAGCGGGTGCGCCAACAGATCCTGCATCAAGCCCAGGATGGCCGGGTCCTGGACGGCGTGGAAGTCGTCCAGCACGCAGATCAATCCCAGACCCGAAGGGTTTATCGCCAGCGCGGCGTCCAGGTCGTTGAGCAGGGTTGCCGCCAGCGCGGCCTGCGGCGGCAGTTGGCCGGACAGCAGCGCGGGCAGCAGCTCGGCGCCGATGGCCGGGTGAACGCGCTGCAGCGCGGCCACGAAATAGGTGCAGAAGCGCAGCGGGTCGTCATCGGCCTCGTCCAGCGCCAGCCAGGTGAGAGGGCGGTCCAGTTGGGCGGTCCACTGCGCGGCCAGCGTCGTCTTGCCATAGCCGGCCGGCGCGGCGATCAGTGTGAGAGGCCGGCCGGCCGCCAGGCCGTCGTTCAGCCGCGCGACCAGCACCGGCCGCGGCACCAAGCCGAGGGGCGAGGCGGGCCGGTGGAACTTGGCGGCAAGCAACGGTGGAGTGGAGGACGGCGCAGGCATGGCGGCATTATACCCGCGCCTTCAGGAGGCGAGAAAACAGCGCCGCGGTGGGTGCGGTGGGGACGGGCGCTCTGAAGCTGGCGCCGCGCAACGCCATGGGTCGTGGGCGCTGTAAGGGCTTGAACCACAAGACGGCGCGCTGATCATGCATACCACCACCGGTGTTGGAGCAGGTCTCACATTGTCCTTCTCTCAAGGAGAATTCTGCCTAAATCTATCACTCTAAGAACTTGAGTTTAGACTAACGGCCAACGGCTCGGCAGGGCCGAGTTGGCGAACTTGCTCGTTAACAGGCGATCGAACGGTGGTCAGCAAGCCTTGTCAGGC
>JBFYTD010000252.1:0-4492 GCA_041300885.1 Anaerolineae bacterium
CCGGCAGCGCATTGTCGGTCAAATACTCCAGACGCGGCGCGCGCGCTGCCTCGGCTGAGACGTGATAGGTCTTGCGGTCCTCGTCGTAGCGCTCGAAGGCCAGCGCGTAGATCGGGCGAAAGAGCCCCGGCTGCACCTGGGCGATGGCCCGCAGCGCCTCCAGATAGCTGGTGCCGGCCGTCTTGAGATGCACCAGGCCGCCGGTGGCCTCGACGATCAGCGGGTAGACACTGAACTTATCGGAGCCGCTATGCAGGCTGAGCTTGTAGGGGCCGAAGGCGCGGGCAATGGCCGCGTGGCCGGCCAGGTCAGCCTGCAACGCATCCAGGTCACCGATGAAGTCCACCCCTTTTTCGAAGCGGCCCACGTAGCGCGGGGCCAGGCTGACCCAGCGCACGCCCAGCCGCCTCAGCTCTAAGGCGATATACAGGTGTTCCAGATGTGAGGTGGGCGTGGCCGTCTCGTCCACCGAAACTTCCATTTCCCAGGGCCGCTCGGAAAGGATCGATGCCAGATGGCGGTGCATGCGGGCCACGTGGGCTACGGCGCGGCCATATTTGGCGGCCGCCCGCAGCAGGCTCTGCTCGTCGAAGAACAGCCGGCCGCGCTCCAGCTCGAAGGCGTGGCCCAGGTAACGCCGGTACAGATCGTCCGGCTGCATCTCCAGCGCCGCCCAGGGCAGCGCGGCCACTTTGCCCGTCAACTGGGCCGGCGCGGCGCTGTGGGCCGAGTCGTCCACATGCTCGCCGGGGTCGATGGTGAAGAAGGTGTAGCCTGAGGCTGCGGTGCTGTCGGCGTCGGCTGGGGTCTTGAGGTGGTCCGCATCGGCGCCATAGCCGACTTGCCAGCCCTCCTGAAGCACGCCCCAGGTGGCGTCGTCCAGCACCTCCTGGGGCGTGCGGCCCGTGCGGGCGTTCTCGCGCATCGACTGTTGGGCCAAGATCGGCCCCACCCCGGCCGCCTTGCGCACAGAGCGCACGTGGCCCGGCGTGGCCAGACCCAGCCGGTCGCCGCAGCCGGCTGAGGTTTGTAAGCCCAGCGTCTGCGGCCGCAGCCAGGGCAGCGCGGCGCGCAGCGCGACCGCGTTGGCTGGTGTCAACGGGCAGAGCAGCAACTCGCCAGCGCGCTCGCCCTCGAAGCCGGCCGCAGGCCCCAAAATGCCCAGACGCTTGCCCTGCCCCTGGTCGCGCAGCAGGAAGTAAGTCGTCTGGCCGGCCCGGATGATGGAGGCGGGGTAGACAGGAAGATCAAACAAAGGGTCGGTGTTCATAGATGCTTTCTCACGTGTATCAGACTGCCTGTTCTAGCCCAGCTTATACGCCCGCTTGGCCAGCCCATAGGCCAGCTCACAGGCCATGGCGTGAGCGTCTTCTTCATCGACGATGTGGCGCACCACCAAGCCGGCCAGCCAATCGGCGCTGACGCGGCGCCACAGGTCGTGGCGGGCAGGGATGCTGGGATAGGCGCGGGTGTCATCGTTGAAACCGGCCGTGTTGCGGAGGCCGGCGGTCTCCAGCACCTGGTCGAAGTAGCGCCGCATGCCGTTGAAGCTGTCGTGGAACCACCAGGGCGGGCCCAGCTTAACGGCCGGATAGTGGCCAGCCAGGGGCGCCAGCTCACGGGCATAGGTGGTCTCGTCCAGGGTAAAGAGGATCAGCGTCAGCCGCGGGTCGTTGCCATAGGCGTTGAGCAGCGGCCGCAGGTCATGCACGAAATCGGTGGCCCGCGGGATGTCGCAGCCCTTGTCGGGGCCGAAGCGTCGATAGACCAAATCGTTGTGGTTGCGCACCGATCCCACGTGCAGTTGCATCACGAGGCCATCCTCGGTGCTCATGCGCGCCATCTCCAGCAGCATGTGCCCGGTGAAGCGCCGCGCGTCGGCCGCCGTAGCCTGACCCTGCAAAGCCAGTTGGAAGATTATATCGGCATGGGCAGGGCTGAGCTGCTCGGTGTAGGCGGTTACAGCCGCGTGGTCAGTCGCCGCGGCGCCCAGTTGCTTGAAGGCCGCCCGCCGCTGCTCCAGGGCCTGGATCAACGTCGGGTAGCTGTCGACCTCGATGTCGCTGACCTGGCTGAGCCGGTCGATATTGCCCCGCCAGCCGGCTGCATCCAGGTTGACCACCGCGTCGGGCCGGAAGGTGGGACGGATGTCGCCGCTCCAGCCGGAGGCGCGCATGGCCTGGTGCTGGGCCAGGGTGTCGGTGGCGGCGTCGGTGGTACAAAGCACCTCGATGTTGAAGCGCTCGAATAGCGCGCGCGGCCGGAAGGCCGGCTCCGCCAGCCGCGCCTCGATCTGATCGTAGACAGCCTGGGCTGTCTGGCCGTTCAGCTTCTTCATCACCCCGAACACTTCGACTAACTCGGCCGCCAGCCAGGCGCCGCTGGGCGTGCCGCGAAAGAGATGGAAATGCTCGGCGAAGGTCTGCCAGATCTTGCGGTGATCCTGCTCCACCGGCCCGCTGTCCAGGCGCGGCACACCCAGCGCCTCCAGTGGCACGCCCACCGAGTAGAGCATGCGGGTGACGTAGTGATCGGGAATGATCAGCAGCTCAGTCGGGCTGCCGAAGCTGTAGTCAGGATCGGCGAAGATGGCCGGGTCCACGTGGCCGTGGGGGCAGATCAGCGGCAGACCGGCGATGGCTTCGTACAGCTCACGGGCCACGCGGCGCTGGGCTGGGTCGGGATGGAAGAAGCGGTCGGGAGAGAGAATTGGCATACATCCTCCCAGGGACTCAAGTCCCTGGCTCATCATACGAAGCGCCCTCAGGCGCTGGGGATTTGCTCCGGCAAGCCCTGAGGGGCTTTCGCAGTTTAAGCCGGTGAACACTTGCACCTGCGCTGCAAGTGCAGGTGCAAGTGTTCACTGAGCTAGCCACCATAGCGTCGATATCGCTCTACCACTTCGGACACGGCAAAAATGTTGTCGTCGGGCGTGCCGTAGTCCATGTTGATGCAGCACAGCCCAGCGCGCGTCAGGTCGCCGGCAGCCTGCAGCAGATAGTCGGCGTCGGCGGCGACCTCCGGCGGCGAGTTGTGCAACATGCGCACCGGGCTGAGGCGCAGGTTCAGGAACGCGCCGGGCAAGGCGGCAGCCACCGCAGCCACGTCCGAGCCCCAGCCCACGTCCACCAACGCCGGCTGCAACTCGGCATAGGCTGCGGCCACCCCGTGCAGGTTGCTGCCGCAGTGATGGATGCCGAAGGGCTGGATGCGCCGGGCCATGGCCTGCTCCACAGGCAGGTGCAGCGCCCGGTAGCTGGCCGGCGAGATCATCTGGACCGAGCAGTTGGCGTGCAGGAAGATGGCCGGGTCAACCCGCTCCACCATGCGGTTGACGCTGATGGAACAGGAGCCGGTGCGGCTGCGCACGAGGAGCGCCACGTCGACGATCAGCTCGCCGATCAGGCTCAGCAGCCGAGTCACCCGCTCCGGCGCCAGGTAGAAGTCGGCGAAGAGGTCCTCGCCGTAGAAGTGGTAGGCCGCGTTGAGCAGGCCATCGGTGTTCAGGTCGCCGACCACGTAGCCGTACTCGGCCTCCAGCACGTCCATCTGGGCGATCAACACGTTTATTGGCCACAGATTGCGGAAGTCAGGCTTCTCCAGCGCGTCGATCTGCGCAGCAGTCAGCCGGCTCGGCAGCGGCTGGGGCGCGGCGTCAGGCGCAAAGCGAATCTCCGCGCCCAGCAGGGCCGGGATGACAAAGCCACCGGCCACGTGCAGCGAGCCGATCACCGGCCGCTGCTGCAGATCGGCCTCGCCCAGGCCCAGGTCACCGTAGCGCTGCCACAACACGCGGCGCATGGTCACGTCGTTGCGCACGCGCGTTTCCGGGTCCAGGTAGAAGCTCTCATCGAAGCTGATGCCGGCCGTCTGAGACCACCAATTGGGGTTGAAGACTAACTCGAAAGGAAGAAATGGATGGTTCATGGGAGTTAGGTGCAAGAGTAACCCGTAATCCGCAACCCGTAACCCGGAGTAGGCATGCGCACGGGTCTCCGGTTTCCGAGTTACGTGTTACGAGTTACGTGTTACGGCCTGGCCAGCACTTTTCATAGGCAACGAGCACCCTCTCGATCAGATCTTCAACAAACGGGTCGATCACCTGCCGTGCCGAGTCGGCCTCGTGCCAGGCGACGATCTCACGCGCGCCCCAGGCGAAGGGGGTGGTGCAGGCGAAGCCGGGGGCCAAACGCTTGATCTTGCTGTTGTCGAAGATCATGCTGTGGCTCTTGTCGCCCAGCAGGCCCTCGCCGTGTAAGGGGTCGTAGGCGTTGATCAGCTCGCTGGGCACGTGGACCAACTGCGCCTCCACGCCCAGCGCCGCAGCCATAGTCCGATAGATCTGATTCCAGGTCAGCCACTCGTCGGAGGTGATTTGCACGGCCTCACCGATGGCGCGGGCGTTGCCCAGCAGCGGTACGAAGCCCTTGGCGAAGTCGCGCGTGTGGGTCAGCGTCCAGAGCGAGGTGCCATCGCCGTAGACCAGCACCGG
>JBFYTD010000017.1:0-11974 GCA_041300885.1 Anaerolineae bacterium
GCTCTTCCGATCTGCCCGGCTGATGCAGGCCGCAGCTCCCAATCAGATTCTGGCCAGTGATGCTGTCTACCAGGCGATCGGCGGCGCGCTGGAGTGGGAGACCCTGCCGCCGATCCGCGTCAAAGGGCGCAGCGATCCGGTGGCCATCCATAGCCTGGTGGGGGCGCGCCAGCAGCGCACGCTGCGTTCCCTGTTTGAGGCACAAAACGAGCTTCCCTTAATCGGCCGCGAGCAGGAATTTGCGCTGCTCACCGAGAAGATGGATCAAGCGGCCGGCGGCCACGGCCAGATCGTCGGCTTTACCGGAGAGGCCGGCATGGGCAAGTCTCGTCTGGTGGCAGAAGCCGCCCGGCTGGCCGATACGCGCGGCTGGCTGCGCTACGGATGCGAGTGCTCATCCTACGGCGTCAACACCAGCTACCACGCGTGGTTTGCCATCTGGTGGCACTTTTTCGAGTTGGAGCCAACCTGGCCCCTACCCATGCAGATCGATGCATTGACGCAACAGTTGAACGAGATCGATCCGGCGTTGACACCTCGTCTGCCGCTGCTGGGCGCAGCCCTCAACCTGCCGATCCCGGACAACGAGCTGACCGCTTCCTTCGACGCCAAACTGCGCAAGACGTCGCTGGAGTCGTTGCTGGTAGACTGCCTGCGAGCGCGCAGCCAGCAGGCGCCCACTCTGCTGATCTCCGAGAACTGCCAGTGGCTCGATCCCCTTTCCTACGATCTGCTGGACGTGGTAGCCCGCGCGATCGTTAACATGCCGGTGCTGCTGTTGTTGGCCTATCGGCCTCCTGAGCTAGCCTACCTGCAAGAGCCCCGCATCAGTGGACTGTCCCATTATAGCGACCGGGAGCTGGCGCCGTTCACGCCCCAAGAAGCTACAAGCCTGATCGCCTACAAGCTGAGCCGGGCCTATGGCGCGGAAGCGGCGATCCCACCGGAGCTGATTGCGCGCATCACCGATCGGTCCGGGGGCAACCCGTTCTTCATCGACGAATTGCTCACCTACCTGCAAACGCAAGGGGTCAATCCCCAAGATCGCCAAGCGCTGGCCAAGCTAGATCTGCCAACCAGCCTGCAAAGCCTGATACTCAGCCGTTTGGATCAACTGGCCGATAGCCCGCGCATAACCTGCAAGGTAGCCAGCGTCATCGGCCGCTCCTTCGAGGCCGCGACAGTCTGGGGGTACTATCCGCAACTGGGCGAGGAGAAGCTGGTCGCCGAACATCTGCGCAGCCTGGAGCGCGCCGACCTAACCATCCAGGAGACGGCCGAACCTGAGCTGACCTACGCTTTTCGCCAGATCCTGACCCAAGAGGTCTCCTACGAAAGCTTGCCTTTTGCGACGCGGGCTACGTTGCATGAGCAACTGGGCCAATTCATCGAGCGCACCTACGCGGAGCAGCTAGACCAGCATCTGGACCGACTGGCTTATCATTACGGCGCCAGCCAAAACGACGCCAAGAAGCGGGAGTATGGGCTCAGGGCCGGCCGCCGCGCCCAACAAGCGTACGCCAATACGGCGGCCATCGACTATTATCAGCGAGTGCTGCCTCTGCTCACCGACCAAGAGAAACCTGAGGTGCTGTTAGACCTGGGCCGGGTGCTGGAACTGGTGGGCCGTTGGCAGGAGGCGCTGGAGAGCTATGTGCAGGCCCGCAATCTGGCCGAAGCTGTCGGCCAGCCTAGCCTCGTCGTTGCGTCAGAAGCGGCCTTGGGTGATCTGGCTCGCAAGCAGGGTGACTATTCCGCGTCTGCTATGTGGCTGGCGCAGGCGCGCGCCGGCTGCGAAGCGCTTAACGATCAAGCAGGCGTGGCGCAGACCCAGCAATACCTCGGTACACTGCTCGCGCGCCAGGGCGACTACGACGGCGCGCTGCAAGCGTATGAGGAAAGCCTGACGATCCGACAGCAGTTGAGCGACTCTTTCAATATTGCCAACTTGCTCAACAACATGGCAATCATCGCACGCTTCCGTAAGGAGTTTTCGCGCGCGCGGTCGCTCAACGAGGAGGCTTTGGCCATTCGGAGGCAGATTGGCAACCGCTGGGCCATCGCCATGTCTCTCAACAACCTGGGCAATCTGGCTCTTAGCCTGAGCGACCTGACCGAGGCACGTAGTCGCATGGAACAGGCCCTGGAACTATGGCGCCAGATTGGCGATCGCTGGGCGATCGCCAACACACTGACTGGCTTAGGCGATGTGGCCTCAGAGCAAGGCAATCTCGAAGCCGCGCGCTACTTTTTTAGCGAAAGCCTGACGATCAACCGGGAAATCGATGATCGCCTGGCCTTAGCCTACCTATTTGAAGCGCTTGGTGGACTGGCTGCCAACTACAATGCGCCCAAGCGAGCACTACGGCTCGTAGGTGCTGCCTCGCAGTTGCGCGAAGCCATCGGCGCGCCGCTGGCGCCGGCCGAAGCGACCCGGCTGCAGGAGAAACTCGCACCTGCCCGCCAGCAACTCAGCCCCGCAGAACAGCAGGCTGAGGAAACCGCCGGCCAGGCGCTGTCCTTCGAACAAACCATCGATCTGGCCATACACTGGACGGAGAACTGACACGGATGAACGCCAGGGCCGGGTTGACGTCTGAGTCGCTTGCCAGCTATCTGCCGGCGGACCGCCTGCGTGCGCTGGCGGCGGGCGCAACGCTGCCCGACAAAACACAGGGCGCTGCGCTCTTTGCCGATGTCTCCGGCTTCACATCGCTGACTACCGCCCTGACCAGCGAGATGGGTCCAAGGCGCAGCAGCGAGAAGATCACCCGCCTGCTGAAGGACGTCTTCGACGCAATCACGGACAGAATCCATCACTATGGCGGCAGCGTGATCAGCTTCAGTGGCGACGCCATCACCTGCTGGTTCGACGGCGACAGCGGGCTGCACGCTGCGGCCGCCGGTCTGCAAGTTCAACAGGCCATGGCGCCTTTCGCCTCGCTGGGCCTGGCTGTCAAGGTAGCCGTGGCAGCCGGCCCAGCGCGCAGGCTGGTGGTTGGCGATCCACAACACCAAATCATTGATGTGCTGGCGGGCGTCACCCTGGATCGTCTGGCACGCGCCGAGAAGCATGCTTTGGCCGGCGAGGTGGTCCTGGACAGCGCCACGGCGGCAGCTTTGAACGGCGCCTTGTCATTGGGCGGCTGGCGTGAGGACCAGCAGACGGGCGATCGCTACGGCGTCGTTTCCGGCCTCGCCGCAACGCTGGCCAGCGCGCCCTGGCCAGCGCTCCCCGACACAGCGCTGGATCCAGAGATGATACGCCCCTGGCTGCTGCCGGCGATCTACACACGGCTGCGCAACGGGCAGGGCGAGTTCCTGGCTGAGCTGCGTCCGGTAGTGGTGATGTTTGCGCACTTCACAGGCATCGACTACGACGCCGACGATCTGGCCGGCGTGAAACTGGATACCTTCGTCCGGCGCGCCCAAACGATCCTTGCCCAACACGACGGAGCGCTGCTCCAGTTGATGTTCGGCGACAAGGGCAGCACGTTGTACGCAGCGTTTGGCGCGCCTGTGGCCCACGAGGACGACGTCGAGCGCTGTGCTGCGGCCGCGCTGAAGTTGGTCGCGCTGCCCGAAGCCCTGGATTTCATCGATTGCATCCGCGTCGGCGTCAGCCAGGGCGTTGCCCACGCAGGCGCCTATGGCGGCAAGGCGCGGCGCACCTACGGCGTGCTGGGCGACGCAGTCAACCTGTCAGCCCGGCTGATGCAAGCTGCGGCGCCGGGGCAAATCCTGGCAAGCCAGGAGGTCTATCAGCCCCTGGCTTGCACGTTTGCCTGGCAACCGCTGCCCGACCTGCAGCTCAAAGGCGCGCAGAAGCCTGTTGCCGCCTATGCGCTGCTCAGGGAACAGCCGCGGCCAAGGCGGACGGTGATTACGTCGCAGGGCGCGCCGCCGCTGATCGGACGGCAGCGCGAGCTGGCGCTGATCGAAGATCGCCTTGGCTGGGCCGGGCAAGGGCGGGGTCAGATCATTGGCATCATCGCCGAGGCTGGCTTGGGCAAGTCTCACCTGGCCGCCGCGGCCGTTCGGCAGGCAGAGCAACGCGGTTGGCGCTGCTACACGGGTGAGTGTTCGGCTTCGCACACCTTGTCCGGCTACTATGCCTGGCACCCCATCTGGCAGCAGTTCTTCGGGATCGACCCATCCTGGCAGCCGACCGCTCAAATCCAGGCGCTGGAAGCGCAGTTAGCATTTATCGATCCCGGCTTGACGGCTCGCTTGCCCTTGGTGGGCACGGCCATCGACGTGGCCATGGCGGATAATGCCTTGACTGCCTCCTTCGACGCCCGCTTGCGCAAAACCTCGTTCGAGGCAGTGTTGGTCGACTGCCTGCGCGCCAGAAGCCGTCAGCGCCCCATTCTGATCCTGCTGGAGGACTGCCACTGGCTGGACCCCTTGTCCCACGATCTGCTCGACGCCATCGCCCAAGCCATCGTCGATTTGCCGGTGCTGATCCTGATCACCTATCGGCCGCCCCAGTTGGAACACCTGCGCGAGCCGCGCGTCACGTTGGCGCCGCACTTCAGCGCTGTCGAGTTGCCGGCGTTTTCGCCCGACGAAGCGCAGCGTCTGATTGGGCTGAGGTTGACGCGTACCTACGGCCTTGCTGCCTCTACATCGGCTGGATTGGCGCAAAGCATCATGCAGCGCGCCGAAGGCAATCCATTGTTTATAGAGGCGTTGGTCGACTTCGTGGCCGCGCGCGGGATCGATCCCCAGGACACTGAGACGCTGGCGAAGCTCGACCTACCCACCAGCCTGCAAAGCCTGGTTCTCAGCCGCATCGACCGCCTGGCTGAGAGCCAACGCATCACCCTGAAAGTCGCCAGCATCATCGGTCGCGTGTTCGAGTTGCCGACACTGTGGGGCTATTACCCGCAACTCGGAGCCGAGTCCAGCATAAGGTTGGACCTGGCGACCCTCGGCGCGGCCCGCCTGACCCAACAGGTTGCCGACGAGCCCGTGCTGGCTTTCGCATTTCGCCATGCACTGATCCAGGAAGTGGTGTATGAGAGCCTGCCTTTTGCTCAACGAGCGGCTTTGCATCAGCAGATGGGCCAGTTCATCGAGCGCACCTTCGCCGAACAGATCGAGCAGCACCTGGACCAACTGGCCTTCCACTACTGCGCTAGCCAGGACGAGGCCAAGAAACGGGAGTATCTGCTTAAGGCGGGCCGCCACGCCCAGCAACTCTACGCCAACGCAGCCGCCATCGACTATTACCACCGCGTGCTGCCGCTGTTGGCTGAGCAAGACCAGTTAGAGGTGCTGCTGGACCTAGGCAGGGTGTTGGAGTTGGTCGGCCGCTGGCACGAGGCCACGGCCACCTATAAACGGGCGTTGGAGTTGGCCACTCGCCAGGGCAGCCTGCAGCCGGCCGGCTCCTGCGAACTTGCCTTGGGACAACTGCTGCGCAAGCAGGGGGAGTTCGCAGACGCGACGGCCTGCCTGGTCAGGGCCAAATCATGGTACAGTCAAAGGGACGACAGCGCGGGCATTGCTCAGGTTTTGCATCACCAGGGTACGCTGGCTGCCCAGCAAGGCGACCTTGACGCAGCCAAGCAACTCTATGAGAAGGGCTTGGACATTTACCTTCAAGGAGATGACAAGGCCAGTGTGGCCGGTCTCTACAGTAATCTTGGCATCATTGCCCGACGCATCGGTGATCACACCCTGGCTCAGAAGTATTACAGGGAAAGCCTGCGAATTCGCCGTGACATAGGCGATCGCTGGGGAATAGGCGTGTCCCTAAACAACCTCGGCAACTTGTACTCCGCGCAGGAGGACGCTGCCAACGCTCGTCATAATCTCGAAGAGGCGCTATCGATCTTCAGCCAGGTCGGTGACCGGTGGGCCATCGCCAACACCCTCACCGGCCTGGGCGAGGTGGCCGTGGAGGAACGAGCGTACGACACAGCCTGCTGCTACTTCACTGAAAGCATTGCGATCAACCGGGAGTTGGGCGATCGCCTGGCGTTGGCGTATCTGCTTGAGGCCCTGGGCTGCCTGGCGGTAATCCAAGAAAGGCCGGAGCACGGGCTGCACTTGGTGGGCGCCGCGGCCTCGCTGCGTTCAGCCATTGGCGCGCCGCTGTCGCCGTCTGAAGCGTCACGGCTACGCGAGCGACTGGCGCCAGCCCGCACGCAACTGGGCCAGGAGGCTGCCCGGGCAGCCGAGACCACAGGCAGCGCGCTTTCACTGGACGAAGCTATCTATCTGGCAATCGGCCAGGAAACAAGAGGACTATGAGCCAACCACGAGACGCTCTCGACAACTCCGATCCGGTTGAACTGGTGGACAAGATCAGCATCTTGCAAGCCATCAGCATCTTCGCCAACACCCCGCGCGCGATCCTCGCCGAGGTGGCCGACATGCTGGAGGAGGTCGCGTTCAAGACAGGCGACCTGATCTTCGCCAAGGGCGACCTGGGCACCTCCATGTACGTGGTCGTTACCGGCTCAGTCTGGGTGCATGACGGCGACATGGGCATCGCCACCCTCTACGCGCGCGACGTGTTTGGCGAGATGGCAGCGCTGGATCCGGAACCCCGCAGCGCTTCGGTGACTGCCGTTGAAAACACTCAGCTGTTTCAACTCGAGCAGAGAGATTTGCACCAGATCATGATGCGCTCTCCCGCCATCACCGAAGGCATTATCCAAATCCTCTGCCAACGCGTGCGCGCTCGGGTGTCCGACATGAAGGAAGATTACCTCTACCTGCAGCAGTTCGCCAAGGTCACTGCCGCAGCCGCGGCCGTCGAAGCCGGCGTCTACGTCCCCGAGGCGCTGGACGACGTGGCGCTGCGCACCGATGCCCTGGGCCAACTGGCGCGCGTCTTTCAGCGCATGGTGCGCGAGGTCTATGCCCGCGAGGAAAGCTTGAAACGGCAGGTAGCCGAGTTGCGCATCGAAATCGATGAGGCCAAAAAGACTCAACAGGTGGCGGAAATCATCGATACGGACTACTTCCAGCAGCTGCGGCAGAAGGCTCTCGACTTTCGCAAGCGCGCCGCTGACGTTTGAGCGCTGCGCGTCGTCCCTGAGGGGATGCTGACAACGACGCATTCCAATGACGGAAGGAATGAGCACCCTTGGATAATCACCCAGACTTCGACCAAGCCAGGCGCTATGTTGTAACACGCCTGGAGCAGGAACTGCCGCCGCAGCGAGTCTACCACAACGTGGCTCACACGCGCGACGAGGTGGCGCCGGCGGCCGAGCGCCTGGCAGCCGCCGAAGGGATCGAGGGCGAGGCGCTGCTGCTGGTACGCACGGCGGCCTGGTTCCATGATATCGGCTTCATCCAGCAGGGCCCGGATCACGAAGTCATCGGCGCACAGATCGCCGCGCAGGTGCTGCCGCGCTTCGGCTACAGTTCGGACCAGATCGCCGCGATCCGCGGCATGATCATGGCTACGCGGCTGCCACAGTCGCCCTGCAACCTGTTGGAGCAGATTATAGCCGACGCCGACCTGGACCTGCTAGGTTGCGATGATTTCATCGCGCGCAACTACGACCTGCGCGCCGAGATGGCGACCTACGGCCAGACCATGACCGACGAGGAGTGGTACGTCAGCCAACTGGAGTTCTTGCAAGGACACCGCTACTTCACGGCCGCGGCATATACGCAGCGCGCGGCTGGCAAAGTAACTAACGCGCAATGGCTGCATCAGCAGCTGGCCAAGCTGGGCGTTGGAAACCTGTAGACAGAAGGAGGATTTATGGCGAGTAAGCGATGGCTTCCCCCTCGTTTACACACGGCTCACGAAGGGGAGCATGAGCGCAAGGTCACGTGGCTGGAGCTGTTTTACGACCTGGTTTATGTGGCCGCTATCATCCAATTGGGCAATACCCTGAGCAACGACGTCTCATGGGGCGGCTTCATCCGTTTCGTCGCGCTTTTCATACCTATCTGGTGGTCGTGGACCGGCATCACGTTTTATGTCAATCGTTTTGTGGTGGAGGACGTACTGCATCGCCTGCTGATCTTCACGCAGATCGGCTTCATTGCCATCCTGGCCATGAGCACGCAGGACGCGTTCGGCGAGCTGGGCCGGCAATTCACCCTGGCCTACGTGGGCATTCGAGCGATCCTGATCGTGCTCTACGTGCGCGCCTATCGCCATTTGCCTGAGGCGCGGCCGTTGACCCGCCGCTATGCCATCGGCTTCTCGCTGGCCGCAACCATCTGGCTGATTTCGGCCTTCGTGCCGCCGCCGGCCCGCTACGCGTTATGGATCCTGGGCATGATCGCCGATTTCGCCGTGCCCCTCACGTCGCGGCGTCTCAACGCCCTGTTGCCGCCTGACGTGCCGCACATGGCCGAGCGCTACGGCCTGTTCACCATTATCGTCATGGGCGAGGCCTTCGTGAAGGTCGTCAGCAGCGCGCCAGCCACGCCGCTGCTCCTGTACCAGCTTCTACTGGGCGCCTTGGGGCTGCTGATCGCTGGCAGTGTATGGTGGCTCTACTTCGACGACGTGGCCGGCTCCCCCGTCAAGCCCACCGGCCGGGCGCCCTACGTCTGGATCTACTCGCACCTGCCGCTGGCCATTGGCCTGACAGCGTTTGGCGTAGGCATGAAGAAAGTGATCTTTTTGCAAGGCGGTGAAGCGTTGCCGGAGAAGTACCGCCTGCTGCTGGGCGGCGCGCTGATACTCTACCTGGTGTTCGGCATGTTGATCGACTTGGTGACGACGCGCAGTCACAACACCCGTCCGCCCCGCACACGCGCGATCTGGCGCTTCGGCGCGGCCGCGGCTGTGGGCGCTGTGACGGTGCTGGGCGGCAGCCTGCCGCCCGTGGTTTTCATGGCCATGCTGGCCGCTGCCTATGTCGTCCCCATTGCGGTCGATCTGACGCAACAGTCCCCGGAGGAAGAACTGCCTCATGGACCGCACATCTCCACCTGAACCGCCAAGCGCGGCTTCGGCGCAGCGAGCTCACCCCATAGGCCAGATGAGCACGCATCGGGTCGAGGCGCTGGCGGACGGCGTCTTTGCCATCGTGATGACCTTGCTGGTGTTCGACCTGCGCCTGCCGGACGCGACTTTGGTCGAGCTGCCGGCCGCCCTGGCAACGCTGTGGCCAAAATTCCTGGGCTACGCAGTCAGCTTCTTACTCCTGGGCATCTACTGGGTGGGCCACCGCAACCAGTTCAACTTTATCCGCCGCGCCGACCAGAACTTCCACTGGATGAACATCTTCTTTTTTGGCGTGGTCTGTCTGGTGCCGTTCTCCACTGGCATCTTAAGCCGTTACCCCGACACGCTGTTGGCCGTGACGATCTATGGCATAAACCTGATTATGATCGGGGTGGCGCTGTTCTTTATCTGGACCTACGCCACCTACCGCGGGCACCTTGTCGATGCCGATCTGCCCCGACCTGTGGTAAGACTGGGCAAACAGCGCAGCCTGCTGGCGCCAGCCTGCTACCTGGTGGCCATGCTGGCCGGCCTGATCGACCCCCGTATCAGCCTGGTGATCTATGCCATGGTGCCGCTGCTTTACATCTTTCCGGGCCTGCAGCACATCTGGACCTACCTGGCCCATCGCTAGAAATGGACATCCCGCCAACCATGTTGGACTTCGCCCCCGTTCGCAACAAATCGCTGACCATCGACCAACTCTGCGCCGATCTGCGCGAGGACGACCTGCGCCGTCTGACCGACGAGATGGTCGATGCTATGCTGGACCTGATCGCCGGCTGCAGCGACGCCGACGTGGTCTTCACGCCCGTCGACCCCGAGGCCGAGGACACCTATGCCAGCGACCCGGACGAGGTGGCGTTGGCCTGGACGTTGGGCCACGTCGTCGTTCACACCACGGCCTCGTCCGAGGAAGCGGCCTTTCTGGCGGCCGAGCTGGCGCGCGGCGTGCCGTTTCGTGAGGGCCGCTCGCGCTATGAGGTTCCCTGGCGCACCGTGACCACTGTCGAGCAGTGCCGGCAGCGGCTGGAGGAAAGCCGGCGCATGCGGCTGGCCAGCCTGGACCTGTGGCCCGATCCGCCCCATTTGGACAACTTGTTTCCCAGCTTCCGCGGCGACCAACACTACAACGCCCAGGTGCGCTTCGTCTTCGGCCTGGCCCATGACGACAGCCACCTGGGGCAGATTGCGGAGATTGTGCGGCAAGCGAGGGTAGGGGCGAGGGAACGATGAATGATGAACGATGAGATGGAGACGAGTGCGGTTGTGATACGTGAGGCGGGCGAGGGTGATTTCGCGCGCGTGGCAGAGTTGATCAGCGCCACGCAGCCGGAGCCGGTGACTGAGGCCAACGTGCTGGAGTGGGAGCGGCGCGTGCTGATTGGCCAAGTCCGACGGCGGATGGCGGCCGTGGACGGCGCGGGACGGATTGCCGGTTACAGCATCGTTCAGCACACCGATGCGATGGGCCAAGGCCGTTTCTACCTGTGGGTGGCCGTGGACTTGGCCTGGCGGCAGCGCGGCATCGGCGCACAGCTCTACGACAACGCCCTGGACTTCGCCATCGGTCACGGCGCTGCCGCACTGGAGAGTGAAGTGCGCGAGGACGACGCCTCTGGCCTGCGCTTTGCCCGCCATCGGGGCTTTGCCATCGCCCGCCATATCTTCGAGTCGGCCATCAACCTGGCCGCGTTCGATGAGAAACCTTTCGACGGACTGCTGGAGGACGTTCAGGCCGGCGGCGTCCGCTTCCTGTCTTTGGCCGATGTCGCCATGGACCCGGGCTATTTTCGCCAACTCTACGAGGTAAACTACCGGGCTGTGCTGGACGATCCGGCCTCCACAGGGAACTGGGTCTCCTTCGAGGAGTTCGAGCGCACTGTGCGCGGGGCCTCTTGGTTCGATCCCTATGGTCAGATCATGGCGCTGGACGCGGCCAGCGGCGCGGTCATCGGCCTGGCGGCGGTCGGTTTCTTCGAGCACACCAATCGCGCCAGTAATATGATTACCGGCGTCGACCGCGCCTACCGCGGCCGCCGGATAGCGCTGGCGCTCAAGCTGTTGACCATCCGCTACGCCAAGGCGCGCGGGTCAGACGCCATCGTCACCAACAACGATTCGCAAAACGCGCCGATGCTGGCCATCAACCACAAGCTGGGCTACGTTCCCCGACCCGGCATCTACAGGCTGGCCAAGGCGCTGGCGTAGCGCGCTCGCCGGATCACCACTCGATCGGCTGGCGATCGCGGAAGAAGCCGCCGCTGGGGCCGTCGTCTGGCAGCGTCGCCAGCCAGACGACGCCGTCGGCGCCCTGCTCGACGCTGCGCGGCGCGGTGGGTCCCCCCATCTCCGTGCGCACCCAGCCAGGGCAGACGGCGTTGACCAAGACGTTGCTGCCGCGCACCTCATCGGCCAGCATCAGCGTCAAGCCGTTCAAGGCCAGCTTCGAGAGGCGATACGACGGCGTGTCGGCCACCATGCTGCTGATCTGCCCTGATCCGGAGGAGACGTTGACGACTCGGCCGTAGCCGCTCTCCAGCATGAGCGGCATGAAGGCGCGGCACAGCCTTAGCGGGCCATAGAGGTTCACGTCCATAGTAGTCCGATACACCTCGACCTCCACCTCCAACGGGGCGCGTCCTTCGTCGGGGTAGACCGCAGCGTTGTTGACCAGCACATCGGCTCCGCCGAAGTTGCGGCGCACGTAGTGGAACAGGTCCATGACGTGCAGATGGCTGGTGACATCCAGCGGCCGGTAGATGACATCGCTGCCCTGCTGGAGCAGGCGTTCGGCCGCGGCCATGCCCTGGCTGACATCGCGGCTGGTCAGCACGACGCGGTAGCCCAGGCCGGCCAACTGCCGGCAGGTCTCGAAGCCGATGCCGCGGTTGGCGCCGGTGACGATGGCCGTGCGCATGCTCATGCGTCTGCAGCCGGCTTGAAGCTCAACGCGGCCGAGTTGATGCAGTAGCGCAGGCCGGTGGGTCGCGGGCCATCGTCGAAGACGTGGCCCAGGTGCCCGCCGCAGCGGCTGCA
>JBFYTD010000253.1:0-4485 GCA_041300885.1 Anaerolineae bacterium
GTGGTGCGCCTCGTCGACGATCACCAGGTCGTACTCCAGTGCGGTGATGGCTTGGGCATGGTCGGCGCGGCGGGCTGTGGCCAGCGAGGCGATGACCCGTGGGTAGCGCGCCCAAGCTTGCGTGCCCAGGCTGCGGAACTCCGGCGCGTTGCTGGTGACGAAGTCGGGCAGGTTGAACTTGACGGCCAGCTCCTCCTGCCACTGCTCCGCCAGGCCGGGCGGGGTCAGGATCAGCACGCGCGCCACCATCTGGCGCAGCAGATACTCCTTGAGCACCAGGCCGGCCTCGATGGTCTTGCCCAGCCCCACCTCATCAGCCAGCAGGCCACGGCCGCGAAAACGGCGCAGCGCCGTGCGCGCCGCGCGCACCTGGTAGTCGAAGGGCTCGAAGTCAATGGCCTCCAGCGCCAGCAGCTCGTCGAAGCCGGCCACCAGTTGCAGGTGGTAGGCCATCAGCTTGAGCTGATACGCTGCCAGATCGGGCTGCCACGCGTCGGGTGCGAGGCCGGTCACCGGCTTGAGGCGAACCTCAGGCCGGCCGGCAAGCGAAGGAGGCATCGAATAGGTGCTGGTCATGGCCTCAATCCCCGTTGTCCAACCGCCGGCAAGCCAGCACCACCACCGAGCGCGCCTCGGCCCGGTAGAACGGGGCTGACAGCACAGGCGCATCGGGGAACTCGCAGAAGTCCAGCGGCGAGTCCAGCGAGGTGTCGATGATGCGCCGCCAGTCGCTGTGCGCCACCGGCGGCAGCGCGGGCACTTCGAAGGTCAACGGCTCCCAATAGGCGTTGAAGATCAGGTGAAACACGGCCCAGCGCCCCCAGGCCGTCAACGCCAGGCTGTGCGATGTGTAGGAGGTATCGGGCTGGTTGAGCTTGACGCCATGCCATTGGACCCTGGTGCTGTGCAGCAGTTGCCACAGGTTCAGGTGGTGCGGCCCCTCCACCACAGCATCCAGGTGCAGGCGCAGCCGGGTGAGCTGCCGCACGAAGCGCAGGATGTCGCCGTGCGTCTCCAGCCGAGTCCAGTCGAACCAACTGACCTCGTTGTCCTGGCAGTAGGCGTTGTTGTTGCCGAGCTGCGTGCGTCGCACCTCGTCGCCCATCGACAGCATGGGCACTCCCAACGCCAACAGAGTGATGGTCAGCAAGTTCTTGATTTGGCGCCGGCGCAGCCGTTCGATGGCGGGATCGTCGGTGGGGCCTTCATAGCCGCAGTTCCAGCTCAGGTTGTAGTTCTCGCCGTCGCGATTCTGCTCGCCGTTGGCCAGGTTGTGCTTGCGGTTGTAAGACACCAGGTCGTTGAGGGTGAAGCCATCGTGGCAGGTGACGAAGTTGATGGTCTGCTCCGGCTCGCGCTGGCGATGGCCGTAGATGTCAGGGCTGGCAAAAAAGCGGCTGGCCACGGCCTCGGTCATGCCGGGATCGCTCTTGACGAAGGAGCGCACGTCGTCGCGGAAGCGGCCGTTCCACTCCTTCCAGTGGTCGCCGACAAAACTGCCTACCTGGTACAGCCCGCCCGCGTCCCAGGCTTCGGCAATCAGCTTGGTGCCGGCCAGCACAGGGTCCTTCTCGATGTCCCACAGGATCGGCGGGTTGAGCATGGGCACGCCGTGCTCGTCGCGCGAAAGAATCGAGGCTAAATCGAAGCGGAAGCCGTCCACATGCATCTCGCGCACCCAGTAGCGCAAGCTGTCCAGGATCATGCGCCGCACGACGGTATTGTTGCCGTTGAGGGTGTTGCCAGTGCCGCTGTAGTTCTTATAGAGGGCCGGGTTGCTCTCCAGGATGTAGTAGTCGTCGTTGGCCAGCCCGCGATAGCTGAAGGTCGGCCCGATGTGGCTGCCTTCGGCCGTGTGGTTGTAGACCACGTCCAGAATCACCTCGATGCCGGCCCGGTGCAGCGCCTTGACCATGGCTCGGAACTCCTCGATGGCTTGGATCGGGTCGCTGCTGACGCTGTACTGAAGATGAGGGGCAAAGAAGGAAATCGGGCTGTAGCCCCAATAGTTGACGCGGCCGCGCGGCGCGTCGCACGGGTCGAACTGAAAGACCGGCAGCAGTTCGACGGCTGTGATGCCCAGCGCTTGCAGGTAGGGGATCTTCTCGACCAGGCCGGCATACGTGCCGCGCAGCTCCGGCGCTACACCTGAACTGGCATGGCGGGTGAAGCCGCGCACGTGCATCTCGTAGATGATGGTCTCGGCGTAGGGGCGGCGCAGCGGCCGGTCGTCCTCCCAGTCATAGGCGCGCGGGTCGATCACCACGCTTTTCATGGCCGTGGCCACGTTGTCGCCGGGGTTGATGGCTGCGTCGCGGCCGCAGCCTTTGGGCATGGCTACGCCGCGGCCATAGGGGTCTAGCAGCACCTTCTGACCATCGAAGCGCAGGCCCGCTTCAGGCCGCCACTGCCCGTGGGCGCGATAGGCGTAGGGCTGGCCCGGTCCGATGCCCGGCACGAAGACGTGCCAGTAGTCGTAGGTGCGGTTAATGCGGGCGTCCAGGGAGATGACGCGATCCGGCCGGCCCGCGTCCAGACGGTCGAAGAGCAGCAGGTCGATGCCGGCGGCTCGGCGCGCGTAGACGCTGAAGTTGACCCCATCGGGATAGACCGTCGCGCCGATGGGATAGCTCAGGCCGGGCTGGGGCGTATGCAATTGCGGGTCACTCATGGTGGATTTAACAGCGTCTTTGCTGGGAGAGGCGGGGCTAGAGATCGGCCAGGCGCAGCACAGACGTGTGGCGCAGGTCGATATAATCCTCGTGTCCGGGGCTGGTATTGACGATCACCACGCCGACCAGGGCGATCTGTTCGCAGCGAAACTGCGCCTTGACCGCAACCACGTAGCGCAGGATCAAGTCGTGGATGATGCTGTAAGCGGCCTCGCTGGCGGCCTGCATGGGGTTCTGCGCCGCCAGAATCTGGGCCAGGTAGGGCTTGAGACGCTGCTCCAGCAGCGCCTCCTGCGCGTCGTCCATGTCCAAGACTGGTTCGTAGTCGGCCGACGCCTGGAAATGCTTGATCGCAACGCCCAATGCGCCGCAGGCCGACGACTCCTCGTGTTGGCCCAGCCGCAGGACTTTGCCGAACTCTCCTGTATTGGTCATGCCGATGTGCGGCCCATAGACGATACAGGCCGCGCCGTGGTCGGGCACATGGTGAGCAAAGGCCGTCATACCGGTCTTGCCGGCAAAGGGCAGTCCAGCCAGACCGCCCATGTCAAAGGGTCCCAACAACTCCTTGGTGGCGTGTTGGGTCTCGACGTTGCCAGCGTCGTCGGTGATAAAGACGATGTCATCGGCGCAGATCGACGTGGCCAGCAGCACATTCGACAGCGCCATGCCCAGCTCATTTTCCAGCCAGCCAAAGACCTGCTTGCGAAAGGCCGCGGCCGGCAGCGCTTGGGGATAGTGGGTTCGAACCTGAGACTCGATTGCGCTTGTCGTCATGGCAAGTGTCCTTTAAGGAGCGGGCGGCATGCGTCATGGCTGATGATACCACAGCTTCAGCCTGGAGGAAATCCCAGCTAGTCCCGTGGTGAAGCGCGGCGTGGCTCGGTCAGGAGACCGGCCACAGCAGTGAAAGAGACTTCAATTGGGTTTGACCTGCTGCGGTCAAAGGGTGTACAATTCGCCCCGTTGCCCACTCCTGTTGCGACTGAGCCCTTCCCCGGAGGTTCCCGCCCATGTCCCATCGTCTCTGGTTGCTCGTTAGCGCTGCACTGGCGCTGATCTTTGTCTTGACGCCTGTCATGCCTGTAGCGGCAGACAGCGTTGCTGCCCCTCTGTCTCAGGACAGCACTCCCTTGCCTGACGGCCCCGTGGTCGTACGCATCTACTACGATGACCCGACGCAGATCACCCTGCTGAAAGACTACGACCTGTTCGAATTCAACAACAAGAAAGAGCAATACGTCCTGGCCGCGATGGATCTAGACCAGATGCTGGCGCTGCGCGCTGGCGGCTGGCGGGTTGTGATCGATCCGGTGGAGACGGCCGCCTTCAACCAGCGGCTCGACGCGCTGCCCGGCCAGGTGGAGGGCATCCCCGGCTACCCATGCTACCGCACGGTGGAGGAGACCTTCCAGACCGCACAGGACATCGTCGCCGCCCATCCGACTCTGGCTTCTTGGGTGGACGCCGGCGACTCGTGGGAAAAGGTCACGGCCGGCGGCCTGCCGGGCTACGACATGAACGTGCTGGTGCTGACCAACTCGGCCGTGCCTGGCCCCAAGCCCAAGCTGTTCATCACCTCGGCCATTCACGCCCGCGAGTACACCACGGCCGAGCTGGCGACGCGCTTCGCCGAGCAACTGGTCAACGGCTACGGCGTCGACCCCGACATCACCTGGATCCTGGACCACCACGAAGTGCACCTGATGCTGCAGACCAACCCGGACGGCCGCAAGCAGGCCGAGACAGGCCTGTCGTGGCGCAAGAACACCAACCAAAACTACTGCGGCGCCACCAGCACCAGCCGCGGGGC
>JBFYTD010000254.1:0-4482 GCA_041300885.1 Anaerolineae bacterium
GCAGACGCTGAACCAGATCCTTGTGGAGATGGACGGCTTCGACACCGATACCAACATCATCATCATCGCCGCCACCAACCGGCCCGACATTCTGGACCCAGCGCTGTTGCGGCCGGGCCGCTTCGACCGCCGCGTGATCATGGATCAGCCCGACGTCAAGGGCCGGCGGGCCATTCTGGACATCCACGTGCGCGGCAAGCCGCTGGCTGAGGACATCGACCTGGACGCCATCGCGCGCGGCACGCCCGGCTTCGTGGGCGCTGACATCGAGAACATGGTCAACGAGGCGGCGATTCTGGCCGCGCGGCGCAGCCGGCGCAACATCAGCATGTCCGAGATGCGCGAGGCCGTGGAACGGGTGTCGATGGGTGGGCCAGAGCGACGCAGCCGGGTAATCCGGCCCGAAGAGAAGCGCATTGTGGCCTACCACGAGTCCGGCCACGCTGTGCTGCGCAAAGTGCTGCCCAACACTGACCCGGTCTACAAGATCAGCATCATCCCGCGCGGCCAGGCGGCTGGCTACGTGCTCTCCTTCCCCGACGAGGATCGCGGGCTGGTGTCCAAGCCGTGGTTCATGGACTTCGTCACCGTGGCCCTGGGCGGCCGGGTGGCCGAGGAGTTGATCTTCAACGAGGTCACCAACGGCGCGCGCGATGACCTGGACAAGGTGACGAAGATCGCCCGCCAGATGGTGACCCGCTACGGTATGAGCGACGTGATGGGGCCGATGGTCTATGGCCGCAAGGAGGAGATGATCTTCCTGGGCCGCGAGATGACAGACCAGCGCGACTACAGCGAGGCCATCGCCAAGGAGATCGACCGCGAGGTCAAAGCCATCGTCGACGAGGCCTATGCCACGGCGCACGCTGCGCTGAACGAACACATCGACAAGCTCAGAATGGTGGCCGAACGGCTGATCGAGGTCGAGACGCTGACAGCCGAGGAATTCATCGCCCTGTGGGAGTCGGACGGCCAGTCCACGCCGGCGCCAGCGCCCATCAGCCCGCCGACCGCGCCCAAAGCGCCGGAGCGTCGCTGGGAAGACGTGCGCAGCAGCAGCCCGCAGACCTCCGGCCCGCCGCCCAGCGCAGCCCCCTCGCCTGCTTAGCCTCAGGGACGCGGCCACAGCCACGCCGCCTTCCGGGCAGCAGGTCTCTACCACCCTCGATGTTTACAGCCGAGGCCCTGCAGGGCCTCGGCTGTTTCTTCGTCTTCACGAACAATCCGGCGGATTGTTCTACCACACCACGCTGCTGTCGCCCGTCGTTGTAGCGCAATCCGCTGGATCGCCACCTGCAACCTGCTACTTTTCACCTGCCCCGGAGCGCGCCCATGCCTGTCGTCACCATCACACCGTACCCCTGGATCCAGGACATTATCGCGTTGCTGATCACCTTTGGCGGGGCGCTGCTGTGGCTGCGCTTGCTGGACAGCCTGGCGCGCCGGCGCATCATCTCGCAGCACCTGTCGCGCAAGCTGATCCACATCGGCACCGGCCCGATTTTCGTGCTGTGCTGGTTGCTGTACAGCGGTGAACCGCAGAGCCGCTGGCTGGCTGCGTTGGTGCCGGCCACCCTCACCGTTCAGTTCGCGCTGATTGGGTTGGGAGCCGTGAAGGACGAGGACGCGGTGCGAGCCATGTCGCGCAGCGGCGACCGGCGCGAGTTGCTCTACGGGCCACTGCAATACGGCATCATCTTCGTGCTGATGACGCTGATCTTTTGGCTGGACTCCCCCGTAGGCATCGTGGCTTTGATGATCCTGTGCGGCGGCGACGGGCTGGCTGACGTCATCGGCCGGCGGTGGGGCGGCGCCAAGTTGCCCTGGAACCCGCGCAAGTCGTGGGCCGGCAGCGCGGCCATGTTCCTGGCCGGCTTCGGCTTCGCCCTGGCCTACCTGGCCCTGTTCGCCCGGCTGGGCGTCTTCGATCTGAGCCTGGCCGCAGCGCTGCTGCCGCTGGCGCTGATCTGCCTGGCCGCGACCGTGGTGGAGGCCGTGTCAGGGCAGGACATGGACAACATCACCATCACCGTGACCGCGCTGGGGGTGGCGTGGCTGTTGACGGACGGGATGGGGGTGTGGGGGGTGGCGTACCTGTAAGAGAACTGCTTCGGCGCCACACCACAGGCCGCCGCCAGACGATATTCATAGTTCGAGGACGTTTCAGGGTTGCTCTACGTAGGGAACATGATAGGCGAACATATTCAGCCTTGGCCATCAGTGGCAGCATTCTGGGGGCTGCCAAACGAGATGCCAGAGTTGACCAGACGGCTCTCCCGCGGTTTGTTATCGACGCCAGAATGCAGTACAATGCGCCAACTTCCCCACGCAGGAGCATGCTGTGTCCGCCGTATTCAAGAAACTCAACCTTAAAGACCTGTCCGAGATCGTCGTCCTCGACGCGCCGGCCAGCTTCGAGCCGGAGATCGCCGCGCTGGAAGGCGTGGACGTGCGGCGCAGCGTGGACGAGGTGGAACGCGTACAGTTCTTGTTGGCCTTCGTCACCCGGCAGGAGCAGATCGACCAGGTAGCGGCCCAGATCGCGCAGAAGATAGACGGCGACGCGGTGGTGTGGTTCGCCTACCCGAAGGGATCGTCCAAGCGCTACACCTGCGACTTCAATCGCGACACGGGCTGGGACGCGCTGGGCGCAGCCGGCTTCGAGCCGGTGCGCCAGGTAGCCATCGACGAGGATTGGTCGGCGCTGCGCTTCCGCCGCGTCGAGTACATCAAAAAGCTGACTCGCAGCAAGCTGGACGCGATCAGCGAGGCGGGAAAGCAACGGAGCGCGCATCAAGGAGCAAACACCACATCATGACCACGATTGCCGGCGAGCATTTCAAACGGGCCCTGCTCATTGTCCTGGACGAGACCTTCGAGACTGTGCATGGGGTCTATCTGGACAAGGGAGCGTCGCTGTTCGAGACCCTGGCCGGCATCTCGGCCGAGGAGGCCTCGATCCCGGTGGGCGGCAAGTGCGCAACGCTGGCCGCCCAGGTCAAGCATGTGGCCTTCTACCTGGAAGTGGTGGAACGGGAAGTGCGCCGCGGCGACTTCCAACAAGTCGATTGGGGTCAAATCTGGCGCACGGTCGGCGCGGTCAGCGCTGACGAGTGGACGGGGATCCAGGCCGAGCTGCGAGCCAGCTACAACCGCACCATCGAGCTGATCGAATGGGTCCCGGCCTGGCCTGGCGAGCTAGAGATCGCCGGGGCCATCGGCGTCATCGCGCATACGGCCTATCACCTGGGCGAGATTCGCCAGGCGCTGTGTACGATCCGGTAGGCAGCATCACAGTTGCGCAGCACTTCACTTGTTGACTCCGAAATGAATCTGACCGACAGACAGGCGCGTGATCCTGGCATACAATCCGTTTAACGCAGCAGTGGGGCTCGGTCAGAGACCGGCCCGAGCGGCAACAAGATGGGCTCGGTCGGAGACCGGCCCCAGCAGAAAACACGAGGCTAGATTGAGGTAGGCATGGCAAGAAACATAACAGAACCCGTGTACTCCCCTGAGGTCCAGGCCGTCGAGACCGAGGAGTGGCGCGAATCGCTCAACTATGTGTTGCAGCAGGGCGGCCCCGAGCGGGTCATCGCCCTGTTCGAGGACCTGAAGAAGCACGCGGCCCGGCTGGGGGTGAAGGAGCCGTTCACGGCCAACACGCCCTACGTCAACACCATCCCCCCCTACGACGAGCCGCGCTTCCCCGGCAATCGCGCGCTGGAGCGGCGCATCAAGAGCCTGATCCGCTGGAACGCGATGGCCATGGTGGTGCGGGCCAACAAGGAGTCGCCCGGCATCGGCGGCCACATCTCGACCTACGCCTCGGCCGCCACGCTGTACGAGGTGGGCTTCAACCACTTCTTCCACGGCCGCACGGGCGACTTCGAGGGCGACATCGTCTTCTTCCAGGGCCACAGCGCGCCCGGCATCTACGGCCGCGCCTTTCTGGAGGGCCGCCTGTCGCAGCAGGACCTGATCAACTTCCGCCGCGAGCTGGCGCCCGAGGGCGGCCTGTCCTCCTACCCGCATCCCTGGCTGATGCCGGAGTTCTGGCAGGTGCCGACCGTCTCCATGGGCCTCGGCCCGATCATGGCCATCTACCAGGCCCGCTTCCTGCGTTATCTTGAAGACCGTGGCTTGAAGGCAGCCAAGGGCGCCAAGGTCTGGGCCTTCCTGGGCGACGGCGAGACCGACGAGCCAGAGACGCTGGGCGCGATCTCGCTGGCCGCCAGGGAGAAGCTGGACAACCTGATTTTCGTCATTAACTGCAACCTGCAGCGGCTGGACGGCCCGGTGCGCGGCAACGGCCAGATCATCCAGGAGTTGGAGCGTAACTTCCGCGGCACCGGCTGGAACGCGATCAAGGTGATCTGGGGTAGCGACTTCGACCCGCTGCTGGCCTCCAAGCACGGCGAGTTGCTGGCCCAACGCATGGGCGAGATCGTGGACGGCGAGTACCAGAAATACATCGTCGAG
>JBFYTD010000018.1:0-11922 GCA_041300885.1 Anaerolineae bacterium
GCGGCCAGGCCCAGCGTGACGGCAATGGCGCGGCCCCAACGCTGTTGGCCGGCCGCCGTCAGGAACAGGGCAATCAGCATGGCGCTGACGGGTGCGGCCAGCAGGGCCACCAGCGGGATGAGGTTATATGTTTGCCCGGTCAACGGATTGGCGACCTGGATGTTGAAGCGCTGGTCGTCGGACAACAGCCATAGCAGCAGCCCGTTGAGCAGGCCCAGCGGCAGCGCCCAGCCCCAGGCGACGACGCGGTCCTTGGCCTTGGCCATGGCATAGGCCAGGCGGTAATGCCAGGCCGCCAGCAGCAGATTGTCGCCGGCCTGAGCATAGCCGCTCTCGATGGCCTCGGCAAAGGCGTTCTCAGCCCCGGACTTGACAGCTTGCTGGTAGGCCAACTCTAGCTCTTCAGGGTTGTCGGTGAAACGTTGGACAGTGGAGAGGTAAGTCATGGCGCAGTCTCCTTGCACCACAGGGGGACGTGTGGGAGCAGGACGCTTCCTGGCACAGGACGTTACGCAAGGCCGGTTCGTTCCCCTGTTACGGCGCGCTGGCCAGCGTCACGATCTCGGCCAGCGAACGGACGGTGCTGCCGGTCTCGGCCGGGCCAGCGGACAATGCAGCCAGCCCGCTGGCGGCGCGCGGCCGGTTGCGCTCAGGCAATTGAGGATGTGCCAGCAAGAAATGCAGGATCGCAGCCGCCCGCGCGTCGTCGGGCCCAAGGAGCAGCCCGCCGATCTCCAGCAGCGCGTCGAGGGTAATGGGCAGATCCTGGATCTCGTAGCCCATATCCAGCGCCAGGCGCAGTTGCTCTAGGGCTTCAGCTCGCTCGCCCAGGCCAGCAGCGATCTGACCCAGCCGGTAGTGGCCATCGGCCTCGCCGGAGCGGTCGCCGATCTCCTGGCTGAGCTGTACGGCCTGCTGGCAAAACTGGCGCGCCTCGGGCAGATGGCCCATCTGGCGGCTGAGCTCGCCCAGGGTCAGCAGGGCCTGCATCTGGCCGTAGCTATCGCCCAGCTCCTGGTAGATGGCCTGGCTGCGTCGACCGTAGTCCAGCGCTGGCTGCAACTGGCCCAGCTCGCGATGGCTCAGGCTGAGGCCGGTGAGCAGGTGTGCGGTGGTCTGCATGTCCCCTATGCGCTCGGCTACGGCCAGACCTTCTTCGCAGCGGTCGAGGGCGCTCTGATAATCAGCCCTCATGAAAGCAACCCCCGCCAGCTCCAGCAGGGCCACTGCCTGGCCGGCCTGGTTGCCCGTCGCCCGCCGCAGGTCCAGACATTCCTCCAAATACTGCTCAGCCAAGGCGAGATCACCCTCCAGGCGCGCCGTGCCGCCCAGGTGGTTGAACGCAAAGGCCATCTCATCCCGTTCGCCCAGATCCCGGAACACAGCCAGGCTTTCCTGCAACAGCGTGCGAGCTTCACCAAATTGTGAAAGGAAGGAAAGGAAACGACCGGCGCGGGCCGTGGCCTTGGCGTAGGTCAGGCGGGCGCCGTGATCGGTTGCAGCCAGCGGCTGTACGGCCAGACGGGCGGCGTCGAAGGCATCCAGGCCCTCGCGGAAGCGACTGCGGATAGCCAAGAACTGGTAGTAGCCATCGGTGGCCGCGGCGATGCCGGCCACGTCCTGTTGCGCTATCAGCCGTTGCCAGGCCGCGCGCACGTTCTCCATCTCCTGATCCAGTTCTTCCAGAACGATTTTCTGCTCGTGGCCTTCCAGCCGCGCCTTGTTGCGGGCCAACAGTTCGGCGTAATAGCGGGCATGGCGTGCCTGGGTGTCCTCTTCACGGCCGGCGAGGCGCAGCTTCTCTCCCGCAAAGTGGCGCGCCACCTCGTGAAACTGGTAGGTCACTGCGCGCCGCCAGACCAGCGATTTGTCCACCAACGCGGTCAAGACAGGCAGGGAGGCGCCGGCCACATCCTGCGCTGCCTGGCGAGTGAAACTGCCCTGGAAGACGGCCAATTGCTGGAACACGGCCTGCTCATCGGCCGCCAGCCGGCCCCACGACCAATCGAAGACCGCCCGCAGGCTGCGCTGCCGGGGCGCCACGTCGCGGCGGGTGGTGGCCAGGAAGTCCAGGCCCTGTTCGATCTGCCCGGCAATCTCGGCGCAGGTGAGCTGATCTGCCCAAGCCGCGGCCAGCTCGATGCCCAGCGGCAGCCCTTGCACAGCGCGGCAGATGCGGGCAATCGCGGCCAACTCAGCCGGCTGCGGCTGGAAATCAGGCTGCACACGGCGCGTCCGGCGCAGGAAAAGCTGGACCGCAGCGAAGGCTTCGGCATCGGCGACGCTGGGCGGAGGCGCTGGCAGGCCGTCCAGTGCAAACACCCGCTCGGCCTGCAAATCCAACCGCTCGCGCGAGGTGACCAGCAGCTTGACGTGCGGCGCCTGCGTCAACAGCTCACCCAGCCAGCCGGTCTCGTCGAGCAAGTGTTCCAGATTGTCCAGCACCAGCAGCAACTCCCGATCGCGCACGAAGTCCAGCACCTGCCTGGCCAGCGGCGCGGCGCCGGCCGGGCTCATCGGCAGGGCGGCGGCCAGGACAGACGCTAGCGCGTCGGGCTGCGCGGAGACTGCGGCCAGCGGTGCAAACCAGACGCCGTTGAGGAACATAGCCCCACAGGCGCGGGACGCCTCCACAGCCAATCGGGTCTTGCCTACGCCGCCAGGCCCCAGCAGGGTCAGCAGCCGGGTGTCAGGCGAGGCCAGCAGGCGGCGCAGCTCGGCCACTTCGTGCTCGCGGCCGACGAAACCGGTGGCGGCGGCCGGCAGGTTGTGACGCGGGCCCTGGCCAGCCGCGCGGATGCGCTGGAAGAGCGCCGTGGTCTCGGCTGAAGGCTCGGCGTCGAACTCCTGGCGCAGCACCTTGCGGCAGGCCTGGTACTGGGCCAAGGCGACGCTATGCTGGCCGCTGCGCGCCAACGCCAACATGCGCTGGCGATGCGCCTCCTCGCGCCAGGGGTCCATAGCCAGCAGTCGGCCGGCTGCCTCGCTGGCGTCGCTGTAGTCTCCGCTGTCTAACTGCAGTTGGGCCAGCGTCTCCCAGCCGTGCAGCGCCCGCTCGCGCAGATGCACCCGCTGTACCAGCGCCCAGTCCTCGAAGTCGGGCGCATCGCGCACGTAGAAGCCCTCCAGGAAATCGGCGCGGTACAGGGCAAGCGCCTGGCGCAGCAGCCCGCTTTGCTGGCTCGCCGGCTGGCCCTCGCTCAGGCGCAGCAGGTCCGTGAAGTCTTCAACATCGAGGAAGTGGGGAATGGCGGGGTCGAAGGCCACCGTGTCGCGGGTGATCAGTAGGTACGGATCGAACAGCTTGCGCAGGTTGCTCAGCGCCTGGCGCAGGTTGTTGGCCGCGGCCGCGTCGGGCATCTCGCCCCACAGCAGGCCGGCCAGCGCGTCCCGTTGGTGCGGCCGGCCGCTGACAGCCAGGTAGGCCAGCAGGGCCGGCGCCTTGCTGGAGACAAAATGGGGCGCCGGCGCGTCGCCATAGCCGATTTGCAGGCCGCCGAGCAGACGAATTTCCAAACTCGTCATGAGTGCTGTCTCCAATAAATGATTTCCAAATGATGGCCGTGTATGATGGCGTCTGTAGGCTGAATTGGTCCAAGTATAACACAAGCGTCCGATGATGCAAGCACCAATGTCACAAAACAGCGACCTGCCGCCGCCCCGCTATCAATTCTTCATCCTGGGCCTGTATCTGCAAGGCGGCAGCCGGCCGAAAGAGCCAGTCACCTGGCGTATCAGCCTGGAGGACCCGCGCACCGCCCAGCGCAGCGGCTTCACCAATCTGGCCGACCTGGAGGCGTTCCTGGCGGCATGGATGGAGGAGCGGGTGAGCGGGTGAGCGGTGAGCGCTACACGGTGATCCGTCGCCAGCACGCCGACCAATCTACCAATCTACCAACCTACCAACCTACCAACCTACCAACCTACCAACCTACCAACCTACCAACCTACCAACCTACCAATCTACCCTTCCCAAGGAGACCCACCATGGAACGACGCATCATCAATCCCTGGACCTGGCAGGACGAGTTCGGCTATGTCCAGGCCAACGAAGTGAGCGGCGTGCAGCGCACGCTCTACTGCTCTGGGCAGGCCGCCAACGACGCGCAGGGCGCGGCCGTGCTGGCCGGCGACCTGCGCGGTCAGATCGGGCTGGCGCTGGAAAACCTGGCAACGCTGCTGGCCGCGGCTGATTTCAGCTTCGCCGACATCGTGCGGCTGAACATCTACACCACCGATGTGGACCAGTTCTATGCCAACTACGACGCCTTCATCGTTCCCCTGGCTGAGGCCGGCTGCCGCCATACCGGTTCATTGATCGGCGTAGCCCGGCTGGCGTTTCCCGAGATGATGGTCGAGATCGAGGCCACGGCGGTGGCATAAAGAGTTGCCAACTCTTTATGCCACCAGTCTACCAATCTACCAATTCCAGGAGACCTTGCTGATGATCTCAAACCTGCTCGTCCTGCTGCTGTTCATCGGCCTTTTCGTCCTCTTTGCGTGGCTGTGCGTTCGGTCGATCCGAGCCCAGAAGCTGTGGGTCAGGATCGTCGGCGGGGTCGGCTTCGCCGTGCTGGCCATGCTGGTCGTTTTCATCGCCTTCAGCGGCGGCAAGGGGATGGCTATGACCTACTTCCCCAGCGCGCCGGACGCGCCCAACATCACCATAGCCGGCACGCCGGAGCAGATCGCTCGCGGCGAGTACCTGGTCAACGTCGCCTGCGCTGGCTGCCATAGCCCGGTGGGCCCGGATGGACGCCCCACCGGTGAGCATCCGCTCAGCGGCGGTTGGAACATCGCCCAAGCTGAAGGTTTTGGCTTCATAGGCGACATGGTGGCGGAAAACCTGACGCCGGGCGGCAAGCTGGCCGGCTACAGCGACGGCGAGCTGTTCCGCGTGCTGCGCTACAGCGTTGATCAGCAGGGCCATGAACTGGGCATGATGTCCTTCCTGCCCTATCGCGAGTTGAGCGACGCCGACACGGAAGCGATCATCGCCTACCTACGTTCGTTGCCGGCGGTCCCCACCACCGTCAAGACCGGCGACAATATGAACTTGATCGGCGCAGTGATGTCCGGCGCAGGTTTGTTCGGGGAGGCGCCCCCACCAGCGCCGGCTTCGGTCACCGCCCCGCCGCAGGGCGTCACGGCCGAGTACGGCACATACGTGGCTACCTTCGGCGAGTGCCGCGGCTGCCACGGGCCGGACATGACCGGCGCGCCGGCCACGTCGGTCAGCGCGGCCATCCCCAACCCGCGGCCGTTGGTCGGCACGCTGAGCCAGGAGCAGTTCGTGGCCATGATGCGCAGCGGCGTTAAGCCGGACGGCGTAGCCTTCCCGGAGACCATGCCCTGGCAGAACGCCAGCATGATGACCGACGCCGACCTGGCCGCGCTGTATGCCTACATCACTGCGCCGGTGCAGTAGCAACGCAATTAGGTGCCCGGCACTTACCCAGGCGCTGGTTTCCATGCACGACTCGCCGCAGAAGTGCCGGGCAACTGTGTAAATCCGCGGAGTGAGCACCCCCAGGTGCGGCCTGCGCAGGTACGACCCGCACGTGGGCGTGCTCACTCCGCTGGGTACAGGCGTTCTTGGCGTCGTGGCGCAAGAACTACCGGAGAAACACGATGCACATGAAACGAGCTACACTTCTTGTCCTGACCCTGGCCGTGCTGCTGGCGGCCTGCGGCGGGTCGGCCAGCACCGTGACCGTATCCATGAAGGACATGCGCTTCCGTCAGGAGGAGGTGAGCGTCAAGGCCGGGCAGCCGGTGACGCTGCGGGTGGTCAACCAGGACGGCTACGCCCACGCCTTCGACATCGACGAGTTCGATCTGCACCGCCCCCTGGTGGCCAACGAGACGGCCGAGCTGACCTTCACGCCGCAAACCCCCGGCCGCTATCGCTTCTACTGCGGCACGCCCGGCCACGAGGCCGCCGGTATGGTGGGCGTGCTGGTGGTGGAACCATAACTTATCCAGTCGCAGAGGAAAGAACATTCAATGGCATCTACAGAGCAACTGTCCAGCTTACGCCCCGCAGGTTTCGCGCTGCTGGCCATCGCCATCCTGTTCATGATCGGCGCGTCGACGGCAGCCTACTTTCGTCGCTTCCCCCTGCCCACCCACCCTCTGGAACAGTTGACTCTGATCGCCAACGACCGCGCCGGCTGGAGCGCGCAGGCCATCATCTTCCCCATCTGCTTCGTGGCTGTCGCGGTGGTCTTCGGTTGGATGGCGATGCAGTTGCCCGCTGGCTGGCCGCGCTGGCTGGCTGTGGCCGCCACCCTCGCCAGCGTCGCCGCACTGCTGCTCTGGCTGCCCATCAGCGTCAACCGGCTGCAACTGGCCGCGCAAGCCGCGAAGATGATCGCCAGCTATGACCCGGCCGCGCCGCCCGAGGTGTTCAATAACACAGGCACGTTCTGGCCCTACACCTTCGCCGCGCTGGCCGGCATCGGGCTGATGGGCGCCGCGCTGGCGCTGGCCGGCGTGCTGCCGACGCTGGGCTGGGTCGTGGCCGGGCTGGCGGTAGCCGGCGCGCTGGTGGGCGCCTTCGTCATGCACGACTGGCCGCCGTTCATGAGCTACGTCATCCTGCTGGTGTTGGCGATTGGATTGATCCGGTCGGGCTGACGGCAGAGTTGCACCCCAGAGTTGCCAACTTTTCGGAAAGTTGGCAACTGTGCGCGCCAATAAACGATCTCCAAATGATCGGCTGCTACAATCCTCCCTGTACGGCACGATCGGCGGGCAAGCGCTCCGACCAGGCTAATCTGCTCAGATCGAGTGCCTGCGAAAATTCACCCTTAGGAGGTCCATGTCATGAGAAATCTTCTTCGTTCCACCGGTAACGGGTCACAGTCGGTTCCCGGGCTGGCCCTGTGGATGCGCCAGATGTTGATGGTTGCACTGGGGTCCGCCCTACTGCTTACGCTGGCGCCGCGCACACCAGCGATGGCCGAGCGCCCGCTGCAGACGGGACCCGAAACGCCTAACGCCGTGGTCATTGTCGAGCCTGGCTGGGTGTTGAGCAATTCAACAGCTGCTGTCGATCCAATGGCGGCGCATTACAATCCCATCGATGGGCTGCTCTACTACGGACGGCGCCCGGCCAGTGGAACGGGCGGCAACCTGAATCGCGTCAACGCCAACGGCACCATCACGTCGATCGTGACGGCTGACCGGCCGTCGGCTGTGTTTGTCGATCCAGCCGACGGCGACATCTTCGTGTCAGAGGACTACGGCGGCAACGTCTATCGCACGGCTTTTGGCGCGCCGACGCGCACGACCTGGATCAGCGGCTTCGGTAGCGGCGATGACGATCCAGTTGGCATGGCTGTTGCGCCGTCAGGTTACACGGGCCCAATCCTTAGCGCTGGTCAGGCGCTGATCGTTGACAGGGGCGCCAACGGTGGCGCGGATTCCATCTGGCGCTGGTCGCCGGCAGCGGCCGAGGGCGAGGTGCTGATCTACGGCGACAGCGCCAGCGGCGGCACGCTGGTGGATCCCGTCGATGTGGCCATCGGCCCGTCGGCCATCTACCTGGTGGATCCCAAGGATGCCGCCAACGGCGCGATCTACCGCTTGGACGCGGGTCCGATGCTGACGCAGATCACGACCTCATCGCCCATCGCTGAGCCGCGCGGCGTTACGGTCGACCCGCTGACGGGCGATCTGTGGGTGACCGATGCCACGCCGCCCCGTCTGTTGCGCGTCAACCCGGCCACTGGCGTGGTCAGCGAGATGGTCACGGGGTTCACCGGAATCTTCTGGGCGTCGGTGGACGCCACGCCCGACGGCAATCAGATCTTCGTCACCGACTGGAGCGGCGACATGATCTACACCTTCAGCCGTGTGCTGGAGAACCAGTTCCACTTCGAGAAGACCGCGCTGGCGCCGCGCTGGGAGATGACCGCCGACCCGCAGAGCGGCGCGCTGACGGGCAGCGCCCGCCAGCACTACTTGCTCTTGTACTACTACGGCAGCCCCGATGCCAACGCTGCGCCGCTGCCGCTGACCATCACCGATACCCTGCCGGCAGGCATTACCCTACGGGGCGAGTCGCACTCGCCAACGATGACCTTCAGCCAGTCGGGCCAGGCGCTCACCTGGCAGAGTCAGGGGCAGGTGGCCCGGGGCCAGTCGGGTGCAGTGCTGATCGACGCACGCTACGACAACCCGCAGCCGGGCGAGGTCTACACCAACACCGCCGGGCTGGTTGCCGGCAGCTACGCCCTGTCGTCCCAGGCGGTTACCCAAATCTCCGTGTTTGCGCCGCTGGTGGCTGCGCCGGGCAGCGGTGAGCTGTGCCCCGGCGACGTGGCGGTGCGCGGCGCGGCCCTGCCCGGCGCAACCGTGCGCATCAGGATCGACGGCGTGCAGGTGCTGCAGACGCAGGCAGACGCGGCCGGCAGTTTCTCGGCCACCTATAGCTACGTAGGCAGCGCTGTCGAGGAGTTGACGGCCGAGGCCTGCACGTCCGGCGGCGCGTGCAGCGCGACCAGCTCGCCCGTAACCCTGCGCCCGCCGCTGAGCTTCTGGTGCCCGCAACGCTCGCTCTGGGAGGGCACGCCGGCGGTTGGGCCGAAGGCTGGCGAACACCTGGTGTTCCAATTCCGCGACAACACGGGCGAGTTCTCCTCACAGAACTGGCGCATCCCCGGCGTCTACGGCTTCTGGAACACCACCCTCAACCTGCACGCGTGCCACTGCCCGCCGGCCTCCGGCACGACTGCGCCGCCCAGCTCGGTCTGGCTGTTCGCCGATGGCGTGCGCTACGACCCGACGGGCGGCCACCCCGATTACACCTTTGCCGTCACCGGCGCGGCGCACAACGTGGTCTTGTGGGCGGACTGCGGCGGCAACTTCGTCTCGTCGACGGGCATCATCCTGATCGACCCGGACGGCTACGTGTTCGACGTGACGCAGGGCTTCGACCCGCAGGACCCGACCGCCAACGCCATCGCGGGCGCCACCGTCACGCTCTACGAGCTCGTGCCGGAGTGGGGCGGCTGGACGCCCTGGCCGGCGCACCTGTACAACAACCAGGTCAACCCGCAGGTGACGGGCAGCGACGGCTACTTTGCCTTCTTCACACCGCCTGGCCAGTATTACCTGCAAGTCGACGGCAAGCCGGGCTACCAGCCCTGGCGCAGCCCGGTGATCACCGTGGTGAACGAGATCGTGCATGTCAACGTGCCATTCACGCCCTGGACGGAGCCGCCGGCCATCGAGGCGGTGACCGAGGTGCTGCTGACGGCCGGCGGCCCGCAGCCGGCCAGCATCACCGTGCCGGCCGGCACGACGGTGCAGTGGCGGGCCGAGGTGGACGGCTTGCTGCCGCCGGCCGCGCTAGCCGATCTGGCTGAGAACCCAGTGTTGCACCCGCTGAGCGCGCTCAATCCCATCAGCACCACGCTGGGCTGGGACGGCGGCATGGTAGGGCCAGGCCAGATCTACCAGCGACAACTGACGCAGCCCGGCCGCTACACCTACACCGACGGCTTGGGCAACGAGGGCGAGTTGTGCGTGGTTACGTGCTCTCCCCTGGCCGTCACCCTGGCGGATTTCTCAGCCACCGGCCAGACCGACCACATCCAGGTGAGCTGGGAGACGGTCAGCGAGATCGGCAACGCCGGCTTCGAGCTGTACCGGGCGACCAGCGCCGACTGGAGCAGCGCAGCGCGGCTGGCCGCCGTGCCGTCGCAGGGACCGGGCAGCAGCCAGGGCTTCGTCTACAGCTATCGCGACGACGCAGTGCAGCCGGGCCAGGTCTACTGGTACTGGCTGGTGGACATCGATCTGAGCGGCGCGGCGACCCGGCACGGACCGGTCAGCGCGCTGCTGCAGACGCCGACTGCGGTCACGCTGGCGCAGTTGGAGGCCACGTCATCGTCAGCCACACCTGTCTGGCCAGGCGCTGTAGCCCTGCTGGCGCTGGCCGGCCTGCTGGTAGGTGTGCTAGCCCGGCGCGCTAGCTAGATGTGCTAGCCGTCTCAGCCCTGCATGAGTTGCCAACTTTTCGCATAAGTGGCAGCTCATGCAGGGTGAGCGTCTCGTAACGGTTTCCGTAACGTTCTCTGGACGCTCATCGTCTAGAATTATCAGCGAGGAGCCATGACGACATCTGATACCCCCTCAACCCAACTACGGCCGCCCTGGCTGAACATCACTCGCGGCCTGTGGATCGTGCTTGCGAGCGCGGGTATCCTCGCGATGCTGGCCAGCACCGTGATTGCCTGGCGTGGGCCGCTGCCGAGCTGCGTTGATGCCCTGGTGGCCTGCGGCCCCTGGACTGTTACGCATGAGGACGCGGCGTTGGCGCAAGAGCTGGGCTTTTCGGCGCAATGGGTCAAGGCAATCTCTTTGGTCTCCATGCTCCTGGCCAAGCTGATTTTCATGGCGGTTGGCATCGTCATCTTCGTGCGCCGCTCCGACGACTGGGTGGCGCAGATGCTGTCGCTGATGCTGGTGTTGTTCGCAGTCGAAGGGGTCTACAATCTCGGCCCGGCCCAGCCCTTGGTCAACCTCCTCTACGCAATTCCCACGGTGCTGTTCGTGGTGTTGCCCTTCATCTTTCCCAACGGCCGCTTTGTGCCGCGCTGGACGGGCTGGATCATGCCGCCGATGCTGGTCGCTACCGTTCTGACCGTATACTTACCGCAGCTCGGGGCGCGCATCGGCAACCAGCTCTACTCGCTGGCACTGCTGGTGATTTTTGCGATTTGGTTTGTGCTCGCGGTTTACTCCACGGTGTACCGCTACCGGCGCGTGTCTGGCTCCGCAGAGCGGCAGCAGACCAAATGGGTGATCACAGGCATGCTGGGCACATTCCTGCTCTTCATTCCCTTCACCGCCGTGTTGCTTTGGTTTCCACCCGATACGGCAACGCCGCAACGCCTGGCCTTCATGGTTCTGGTGTTCACGCCGACCTATCTCCTGAGCTACATCTGCCTGCCGCTGGGCGTTGCCTTTGCTGTCCTGCGCTATCGCTTGTGGGACATCGACGTCATCGTGCGCAAGACGCTGATCTACACGGTGCTGACTGGGCTGCTGGCGCTGGTCTTCTTTGGCGTCGTCACCCTGGTGTCGGGCCTGGTGTCCGGAGTCACCGGGCAGCAGTCAGCGCTGGCTGTGGTGGTCTCGACGCTGGTGATCGCCGCGTTGTTCAACCCGCTGCGCCGCCGGGTGCAGGAGGGCATCGACCGCCGCTTCTACCGCAAGAAATACGATGCGCAGCAAGTGCTGGCGCGCTTTGGCCAGACCGCCCGCAATGAGACCGACCTGGACGCGCTGCTGGCCGAGCTGACGGGGGTGATCCAGGAAACGTTGGAGCCGGAGAGCATCTCGATCTGGCTGAAGCGGCAGTGACGAGAGAGGCGGAAAGATGCCATCTGACTTGAAAATAGGCGCTCGGGCCGGTCTCCTGACCGAGCCCGCCATTTTCATCCATGGTTGTGCGCCAAGCGCATGGGCGTCTTATCCGAAAAGATGGCATCTTTCCCGCCGTTACGCGCTCTTCTGCACCCGCACCCGGCTCATCAGCAGCGCGGCCAGCAGCAGGAAGGCGGCGGTGAAGGGCCAGATCGCGCGGTAGCTGGTCAGGTCCACCAGCGCGCCGCCGACGATGGGGCCGGTGATAGCCGCAGCCGACGCGGCGAAGTAATAGAGTCCCGTGTAGGCGCCGATGCTGCCCGACTTGGCCAGGTCGTAGACCATGGGCAGCGAGTTGATGTTGACCAGCGCCCAGAACGCGCCCATCACCGCCAGCAGCCCCAGCAAAATCATCTGATCCTGGAGCAGGAAGGCCAGCACCGTGCCGGCCGCCATGCCCAGCAGGCCGATGAGGATGATCGGCTTGCGGCCGAAGCGGGTGGCCAGCAGGCCGCTGGGGATGGCGAAGAGGATCAGCATGGC
>JBFYTD010000255.1:0-4433 GCA_041300885.1 Anaerolineae bacterium
TGGGCCATGGCGAAGGCCAGGTTGGCGATGGTGGTGCTCTTGCCTTCGCCCGGCTCGGCGCTGGTGCAGAGCAAGGTCGCCAGCGGCTTGTCCAGGGCGGAGAACTGCAGGTTGGTGCGCAGGACGCGATAGGCCTCAGCGCCCAGTGATTTGGGCGCCATCAGCGCCACCATCCGTTCGTTGGGGCTGGCGCCCTCCAACAGCACTACCGTGCCCAGCGTCGCCAGGCCGGTCAGATCGCGCACCTGGTCCGGGGTCTTGACCGTGTCGTCGAGATACTCGATCAGGAAGGCGATGCCCAGGCCGAGCAGCGCGCCTACGACCAGCGCCAGCAGGGCGTTATAGAGAACACGCGGCCGGACGGGGCTGTTGGCCGGCTGAGCCGGGGTGGTCAGCACGATGTTGTCGGTGGTCTGCGCCTCGGCCAGGCGCAGGTTTTCCAGGCTGTTGGTGAGATTGTTATAGGTGGTCTGATAGCGGGCCGCCACGCGCTCCAGGCGGTCGCGTTCGTTCTTGTTTTCCTCTGTGTCGGCCAGTTGAATCAGAGCCAGCCTGGTCTGTTCCAGCTCCAACTCGGTGCCGGCCAGTTCGGTCTGCAGATCCTGGCGCGTATCGGCAAAGCGCTGCTGCTGGCGCTCACGGTTCATCTGCATGAAGACTTCCGGCAGCACGTTAGCCACGCCAGCCGCCACCTCAGGGTGGCTGGATTCCACGTTGACCTGTACGAGCTGGGTGTCTCTGACCGGCGTCACCGTGACGCTCAGCGCGTAAGCCCGGCGCAGCTCAGCCAACCCGCCGGGGTAGCCCAGGGCAATGGCGGCCTGGTCCAGGGTTGGCCAGTCCTGCAGCATGGCCGCGTAGGTGCGCGCGATGCGCTCGCTGGTGATGATGTCGGTGTAGTCGCTGTTGCCGGTGCTGGAGCGCGCCTGGTTGATGAACACCGTCGCCGTCGACTGGTAGATGGGGGTCTGCTGGCGGCTGTAGAAGAACGCGGCCGTACCGGCCAGCACAGCGCAGAGAATCACCAACCAGAACCATTTACGGATAATGCTGAAGTAACTGCGAAGGTCCATGAAATCCACAACCTTTTGAGATGTCGCCGCATGAGCGGACAACGATTATACCACAGGCGCACAGCGCCAGCCAAAGACGCCGCCGAATGTATTCGGCGGCGGCGCTACCAACCAATGGATCAGCTAGTCCGCGCCCTACGCCCGAGCAGAGGTCGCCAGGCGCCACACGTGCCACAGGCGCAGACGCCACAGACTCTGGTCTGGCGTCAGGCTGTAGCGCGCCTGTAGCCAGGCCGCTTCAGGAACCAACCCGCGCCACAGGAGCCGGGCGCCGTCGCGCACACGGTCCGTCAGCGCCAACTGAATCAGGAAGCGGCGGTGGCCATAGCCGCCCGGCCGCATGGCCAGCAGTGAGTCGTCCAGGTTCAGGCGGCCGATCAGCCAGCGCCGCCAGCGCGGCGGGGCCAGCGCCTGCACGACTGCCGGGGGCGTCGCGCTGTCCAGCAGGCGCTGCGCAAGGCTGAGCGTCGCCCACACCACCGTGGCCAGGCGCCAAGAGACCGCACGGGCCGCCACTTGCGACCAATCCAGCGGCTGTGAGGCCAGCAGCAGATGGATATCCAACAGGTTGCGCAGCCAGGGAGCGCCGAACTGGTGGTTGATGGCCTGATGGAGGCAGAGGTGGATCAGCGCGTCCTCTGGCGTCATGGTGGAGAAGCTGTCTTGTCCCACGCTGATCGCGGAGCGGCGCCGCCAGATGGCCGCATGGTCGACGGCCGTGGTGTGCCGGACCCACTCGCCTCGGATTGCCGGCCACTGCAGCTCGATCAGTTCCACCAGCGCGCCGCGTTTTACCATCTGCAGCTCGCCGCCGGTGAGCATTACCAGAGCATCGGGGCGGTCCTCCTTGCCGTGGAGCCGGTAGCCCAGGTCTTGCAGCACGCTGGCAGCCAGCGCTGCTTGCTCTGGTTGGATCCATAAGTCCAGATCGCCCCGCCCACGGCAGGCCGGGTTGGGATAGACGGCATAGGCCAGCGCCCCGCCCTTCATCCACAAGTAGTCCACACCCGCCTGCGTCAGGGCCAGCAGGACGCGCTCGATCTCCCAGTCCATCGACGCAATCCCCACCGTGACCTGCTGGTAGATATCCTGCCACTGGGCAGCCACCTCACCCGGCAATCGCTCCAACAGCTCGGCCTGCTGCAGGCGATAGAAAGCAAACAGCGCCAGACCTTGCTGGCTCAGCCAGACCAGATCCGCCTGGCGCAGAGCGTGGTCGTCCAACCAAGCGGCCAGCGCGTCCGGCTGGGCCGCAGCCAGCGCCCGTACCAACGCGCGCCGGGCGGTCAATTTCTGGTCAACGCCTACCGGGTGTCTCGGCATCTCTGTTTTGGTCAGAATCCCAGGTGACCGTGACCCCACATCTTGCCACCTGCCACCTGCAACGTGCTACCTGTCACTCATCCCGCCGACGTTTGCGCCCTCACCGGCGGCGCATAGCCGGACAGGACAGGTTGGGTTGTCCGAGCGCCGGAGGCAGGCGGCTGGCCGGACGGCTCGCCGTTGGGCGGGCGAAACTCAGGGATCAGGCTCGTCAGCTCGCGCCGGATGGCGCCTTCATCGCCGCTCATGGCCACCTCGATCAATCCCTCGATAGACCGATCCAGCCCGTCGGGCGCCAAACAGCTGGCGTTGCTGGCGATAAAAACCTTTTGGTGGGCCGTGCGTTGGTAGTCCTCGCCGGGTACAAACAGCTCCTCGAACAGCTTTTCTCCGGGACGCAATCCGCTGAAGACGATGTCGATGTCGCGTCCGACCTCCAGCCCGGACAGGCTGATCAGATCGCGGGCCAGGTCGACGATTCTGACCGGCTCGCCCATGTCCAGCACAAAGGTTTCACCGCCCTGGCCCAGCACAGCCGCTTGCAGCACCAACTGCACCGCTTCCGGGATGGTCATGAAGAAGCGGGTCATCTCCGGGTCGGTCACTGTCACCGGCCCGCCGGCGGCGATCTGCTGCTTGAAGGTGAGCACGACGCTGCCGCGGCTGCCCAGCACGTTGCCAAAGCGCACGGCGGCGTAGGGCCGTCGGCTGCGTTGGGCGGCCTGATGCACCAGCAGCTCGGCGACGCGCTTGCTGGCGCCCATGATGCTGCTGGGGTTGACCGCCTTGTCGGTGGAGATCAGCACGAAGCGCTCCACATCGCAGGCCAACGACGCATCCAGCACGTTGCACGTGCCCAGGACGTTGTTGGTGATCGCCTCGCTGGGGTTCTCCTCCATCAACGGCAGATGCTTGTGCGCTGCGGCGTGGAAGACGACCTGGGGCCTGTGCTGCTGGAAGATGCTGCGCAGGCGTTCGGCGAAGCGTATGTCGGCGATTACGGCGACGATCTCCGGCCCGGTAGTCGCCGCTGGCCGTTGGCCGCCGGCGCCGCGCGCAGGGGAAGTTGCTTGCGTGCGGCGCAGCTCCTGCTGAATCTCGAAGACGCTGTTCTCGCCATGGCCGACGATCACCAGCTTGGATGGCTGGCAGCGCATGATCTGACGACACAGCTCGCCGCCGATGGACCCGCCGCCGCCGGTGATCAGCACGCAGCGGCCCTGCAGCAGGTCCTGGACCGCGGCGGTGTCGGTATGCACCGGCTCGCGGCGGAGCAAGTCCTCGATCTCGACCTTGCGCAGTTGGCTGACGCTAACCTGTCCGCCCAGCAGCTCATACATGCCGGGCATGGTCTTGGCAGGGACCCCCGCCTGTTCGCAGATGGCCAGCACCTCGCGGATGGCCTTGCCGGGCGCGGTGGGCATGGCGATGATCACCTGGTCGATCTTGTTTTGCTCGACTAAATAGGGCAGGGCGCTGCGATCGCCCAGCACCGGCAGGCCGCGGATGCGTGTGCCGTGCTTGTAAGGGTCGTCGTCCACGAAGCCGATCGGGTCCAGGTCGACCTGGGGATTGGCGTTTATCTCGCGGACGATCATCGTGCCTGCCTCGCCCGCGCCCACGATCAGGACGCGCTGGAGCGATCGACCTGAACGGCCGCGCTGGACGTGCAGGGCCGCCGCGCGCACGCTGAAGCGGATGGCGCCGACAGCCAACACCACCAACAAGGCGTCGATAAACGGGATCGAGCGCGGCAGGGTGCAGGCTGGCTCCAGGGCGTCGCAGATGCCCAGGGCAGGGATGCGCACGCCGAAGAAGACCATCACGATCGCCATCGTCGAGACCAGACCGGCCGTCACGATCTGGATCATCTCGTCGACGCTGGCATAGCGCCAGAAGCGCGCGTAGAGGCCAAGCATATAGAAGACGCCCAGCCGGATGATCAAGGCGACAGCGGTGTAGAGCAGCAGCGCTGGTGCGTAGGTCTCCAGAGCCTGCCCGCCCTCGACGCGCAGCATCAGGGCCAGGGTCGGGGTC
>JBFYTD010000256.1:0-4427 GCA_041300885.1 Anaerolineae bacterium
GTGGCTTCCGGCGTCGGCGTGGGCGTATCCAGCAGGAAAAGCGGCGTCGGCGTCGGGTCAGCCTCGGCGATGATTGGCTCGACCGCCAGCGACAGGTAGTTGGCCACGAAGTAAGTGGCGGCCATGAAGGCTACGATCAGCAGCGCCCAGCGCAGCGTAGTGTGGGTGCGGTTGAGAGCGGTCTCCCGCTCCAGGCTGAAGGCAGCTTGCTGGCGCTCACGCCGGGCCAGAATCGCTGTGCGCAGCAAATAGAGCGCCGCCAGCAGGCAGGCGAGGTAGATCCATGCTGCGTTGTTGCTGATAATCCTGACGATAACCGCCATGCGGAGTCGATGCCTCAATACGAAACGAATGCCCGTGCATCGCGCCGGGCATTGGCTTCAGTTGTTGTTTCCTAGACGTATCAGGCCCTACAGGGTTCCTGAACCTGAGCGCGCGTGCCGGTGATACCTGGCTCGCACCATTATACCACGTTTCTGTCCTGGCAGAAGTTCACAGATGCGCCAGCACGCCGCGTATCACGGCGGTCATGCGCGGCGTCATCAGCGCGCCGGCCTCCAGCACCTCTTCGTGGCTAGCCTCGCTGGTGCTGTCCGCGTCGTCGATGGCCACGTTGCTGATGCCAGAGATGCCCAGCACGCGCAGGCCGCTGTGTCGAGCCACCACCGCCTCGGAGGTGGTCGACATGCCCACAGCGTCGCCGCCCATCAGCCGCAGAAAGCGAATCTCGGCCGGCGTCTCAAAGGTTGGTCCGGCCAGCCCAACGTACACGCCGCGGTGCATCGGAATGCCCTCGGCGGCGGCGGCGTCCCAGGCCAGCCGGCCCAGCTCGCGGTCGTAAGCCTTGGACATGTCCAGGAAGCGCGGGCCGAATTGCGCATCGTTCGGGCCGCGCAGCGGGTTGATCCCGGCCATCCCCACCAGGTTGATGTGGTCGACAATCAACATCAGGTCGCCGCTGCTGAAGCGCTTGTTCAACCCGCCGGCCGCGTTGGTCAGGATGATCGTCTTGACGCCCAGCAGGCTTAGCACGCGGACGGGCAGCGTCACATGCTGGATCGAATAGCCCTCGTAGTAATGGGTGCGGCCCTGCATCACGGCCACGGACTGTCCTTCCAGCTCGCCCAGCACCAGCCGCCCGCGATGGCCGGGGATGCTGGAGACGGGAAAGTGCGGGATGTCGTGAAAGTCGATGGCTACAGGCTGCTGCACCGCATCGGCCAGCGCGCTCAGGCCGGACCCCAGGACGATGGCCACTTTGGGCCGCAGAGCCGTGGCCTGCCGGATGGCCGCAGCCGCTTCGTCGAAATGCTCACGTGTCGGGATGAAGTCCACGGCTATGCCCTCGGATGCGCTTCGTTGTAGGCCTCGCGCAGATGGTCGCGCGTGACCTGGGTGTAGACCTGAGTGGTGGAGATGTTGGCGTGGCCCAGCAGCTTCTGCACGTCGCGCAGCTTGGCGCCGCCGTGCAGCATGTGCGTCGCAAAGGAGTGGCGCAGGGTATGGGGGGTCACTTCGCTCTCGATGCCGATAGCGTCCACGTAGTGCTTGATGATCAGCCACAGGCCCTGGCGGGTCAGCCGCTCGCCGCGATGGTTGAGGAAGAGGGCTTGTTCGTCCTTGTTGCGCACCAGGTGCGGCCGGCCGCCGACCAGGTAGGCGCTCAACACCTGCGCGGCGTGGTCGTAGATCGGCACCACGCGCTCGCGGTCGCCCTTGCCGATGCAGTAGATGGTGCCGGCCTGCAGGTCCACATCTTGGATATTGAGCGACACCAGCTCGGTGACCCGCATGCCTGTGGCGTAGAGCGTCTCCAGCAGCGCGCTATCGCGCAGCGCCTTGGGCGCGTCAGATCGGGTTGGCTCGGCCAGCAGCCGCTCCACATCCTCCTCGGTGATCGCTTTGGGAAGGTGCTTCTTGACTTTGGGCGACTCCAGGGTGAGAGTGGGGTCGTTCTCGACGACGCCCTCATCGCGCAGGTAATGAAAGTAGGACTTGATGGCCGCAACCTTGCGCGCAACCGTCGAAGACGCGTATTCCAGCTCTTTCATGTGCAAAATGTAGCTGACGATCTGCGTTTGGCTGACCTGGTCCCAGGTCTGGGCGCCGGCCTGGTCGATCAGATACTGCGTAAACTGGGTCAGATCGTTGCGATATGCAGCCAGCGTATTGTCAGAATAGCCTTTTTCAGTGGCCAAATAGTCCAGGAACTCATCAACTTGTGTTTGCATGGCTCGGCCCTTTTGTGCAAGGCAACCAGCCAATCAGGCGCGCTGTAGGTGCGAGATGAACTCGCCCTTACGATATACGCAGAACTAGCTGGATGCCTGTTAGATGCTGGCTGGCGGCGATGATGTGTGGGACGCGGTGCAGTGGCAAGCATCGTGTTATGGTAATAGTCAGCCCTTATTGTACCGATGCTTGCCATAAAGTCAAGAGCCAGCCGCGCCGATTCTCAAACACAACGCTAGCATTTTGCTAATTGTCTTCTCACACTCGACGGGTATGATGAGAAGGTAATTCATCATCGATCAGCGAACTCGTCGCTCCAGCAGACAAAATCCGTGGTACAATGAGTGCGAAGGCAAAGGAGGCTGTACCATGAGCAACCTGACTACCGCATCGTTACGCAGACGTTGGACGAAGCTGATCGTGTGTCTGTTGTTGAGCAGCCTGCTGGTCGCGCCGGCCAGCCTGGCCCAACAGCCGCAATACCCCTATCTGGTCAAAGATATCAATCAGCAGAGTGTCGGATCGAACTTCGACTCCATGACTCCAGTGGGCTACAGGCTCTTCTTTTTTGCTGACGACGGCTGGCACGGCCGCGAGGTGTGGACCAGCGACGGCACGGCGGCCGGCACCCACCTGGTCAAGGACATCTGGCCTGGCAGCAATGGACAGCTGGAGGCTTATCCCATGACGGCGTTGGGGAATAGAGTCGTTTTCATTGCAGCAGATGCCCTCAGTAGTTTTGGCCTCTGGATCAGCGACGGGACGGAGGCTGGCACCCATCTCTTGGCTGCGAATACCAACCCCCGTTCCGTTGGGGACCGTCCATCTTTGGCGACAGAAGGCAGCGCCGTCTACTTCGTCGGCTACGACGCCTTGCACGGTCGGGAACTGTGGGTTACTGACGGCACAACCGCTGGCACTCGCCTGGTCGCCGATATCTTCCCTGGGAGCAACGACTCAGCCATATCGAGTCTGATAGGCCTGGGTGATGCCTTGTTCTTCCGCGCCAGTGACGGCGTTCACGGCCTGGAGCTTTGGGTCAGCGATGGCACAGCGGCAGGCACCACCATGGTGAAAGACATCCAGGGCGGTGCGGGGTCGGGATTGCCACACGGCATGACAGCAGTGGGCGATACCCTGTTTTTCATCGCCACCGATGGGAGCGCCTACCAGTATGGCTATGGGCTGTGGGCCAGCGATGGCACAGGTCCTGGCACCTATCGGGTGAGCAATATCTGGCCGTGGTACATATATCCAGAATACGGGATTTACATACCCGGCATAAAAGCGCTAAATGCGCTGGGCGACACCCTCCTCTTCACTGCCGACGACGGCGTTCACGGGGATGAGCTGTGGGCCAGCGACGGTACGGCCAGCGGCACCCGCATGGTGGTCGATATCGCTCCAGGCGTCTACCCCGCCATTCAGGGGGCGGGGCCCACCTTCCTGACGGTGATGCGCGACATGCTCTTCTTTTACGCAGACGATTACGTCCATGGGCGGGAGCTGTGGGCCAGCGATGGCACAGCGGCCGGCACTCGTCTGGTGGTGGATCTCAATGCGGGCAGCGTCGCGTCAGTGGGCATGATCTTGCAGGCGCCGGCTGCAGTCAATGGTACCCTGTTCTTTAGCGCCACGGATGGCCCCTATGCACACTACAAACTGTGGGCCAGCGACGGCACAGCGGCGGGCACTCGCCTGGTGGCCGATATCAATCCTGGCGGTTCTTGGACAGCGCCGGGTGGATTCACGCCGGTGGGCGACACCCTGTACTTTGTTGCTGACGACGGCATTCACGGCTACGAGCTTTGGGCGTTGCCGCTACCGCCTTTGGCGGCCCGCATCTACCTGCCGCTGATCCGGCGGTGAACAAACTCAATGCCGGCAGTAGAAAAGAAGGAGAGTGCGATGGGGCAAGAGAAGCGGGTCGTCACCATCACCATCAACCCCGCGATTGACCAGACGATCAGCATTCCCAACTTCACGGCCGGGACGGTCAACCGCGTCCAGTCCTCGCGCATGGATGCCGGCGGCAAGGGCATCAATGTCGCTTCCTTCCTGGCCGACTACGGGCAGCCGGCGACTGTCACCGGCTGCCTGGGCGCGGACAACGACGAGATCTTTCGCCGCCTGTTCGAGCGCAAGGACATCGAGGACCGTTGCGTGCGCATCGCCGGGCAGACGCGCATCGGCGT
>JBFYTD010000257.1:0-4422 GCA_041300885.1 Anaerolineae bacterium
CCTTCAAAGGTGATGAACATGGGGAGGGGAGGTGGTAGATTGGTAGATTGGTCTGAGCTCGTCATGGGTGGCGAGTCCACCAATTTACCAATCTACCAATGTACCGGTCACCGATCTACTCTCTCAAAATCCGCACATGCCGGTACGGGTCTCGCCCTTGGCTGTGGCTAATCAGGTTGGCAGTGCGGGCGGCTTGATGTTGCTGGCGGCGCACGGCCGAGGGCTGCGGGCTGAGATCAACGGCCTGCGCGCCGGTCAGCACGCGGCGAATCGCCTCCTGTGTCTCGCGCATGGCCGTGTCCAGAGTGTCGCCCAGCTCGTCGCTGACGCCGAACAGGTCGGCCAGGAAGCTCTCCATTTGGATCATCGTGTTGGAACGCAGCACGTACACCGGCAGACGCCGTTCTTCGGCCTCGACGATGGGCTGCGGACGCTTGCGGTAGTAACTCTTGAGCGTCACGATTACGTCGGCCCGGCGCAGGTCGTCCACGAACTGGGCCGGCACCCCCATGCGCTGGGCCGCGGTGCGCAGCTTGCTGAGCCCGACGCCGTAGGAGTAGACGCGCTGCATGGTCAATGACCGCATGGGCGGGGCATCCAGCTCCTCCAGGTCAAACTCGGCCAGCGCTTCCAGCTCGCGCGCCGGCTCCCGTTGCGCTCGTCCATTGCGCTCCGGGGTCGGACGGGCTGGCGGCGCCTCCTTGTGGATCTCGCCCGCCTCGTCGCGGTAGCGAATCTCTGGCCGCAGCTCGCGGCCGCGCAGGAAGTTGTCCACCGCCTTGGCCACGTCGTGATGCACGGCCATGCGCTGCCGGTCTTGGATCTCCACCAGCACGTCGAAAGTGGGCGGAGCCTTGCGCTCCAGCACCGACTTCTGCGTGCCGCGGCGGCGCGCCTCTTCGTCGCTCAAGGTGACGCTGTCGATGCCGCCCACCAGGTCGCTCAGTGTGGGATTGAGCAGCAGGTTCTCCAGCGCGTTGCCGTGGGCCGTCCCGATTAGTTGCACACCGCGCTCGGCGATGGTACGGGCCGCGGCTGCCTCCAGCTCGCGGCCAATCTCGTCGATGATGATCACCTGCGGCATGTGGTTTTCCACCGCCTCGATCATCACCTCGTGCTGCAAGGCTGGCTGGGCCACCTGCATACGGCGCGAGCGGCCGATGGCCGGGTGGGGGATGTCGCCGTCGCCGCCGATCTCGTTGGAGGTGTCCACGATCACCACGCGCTTGTTGGCGCCCAATACCCGCGCGGCCTCGCGCAGCAGGGTGGTCTTACCCACGCCCGGCTGGCCCAGCAATAGGATGCTCTGGCCCGACTCGATGATATCCTGCAAGATGTCGATCACTCCGTAGACGGCGCGGCCGACACGCACCGTCAGGCCGACGATGCGGCCCTGACGGTTGCGGATGCAGGAGATGCGATGCAGGGTGCGCTCGACGCCGGCCCGGTTGTCGCTGGTAAACAGGCCGATGCGTTCGACCACGAAGTCCAGGTCCTCCTGGCCGATCTCGCGCTCGCGCAGGGTGGTCTCGCCGTCGGTAAAGCGGGCCTCCGGCACACGTCCCAGGTCCATCACTACTTCGAGCAGCTTGTCGGGGCGGTTGGCCTGCTGCAAAGCCGCCTGGATATCCGGCGGCAGCACGTTCAACAGAACGTCCAAATCATCGGTAATTTTCTGCTGGATCAAAGTCCTCACATACCTCGCTAGAAATACAAGAGTGTCAGGGGCCAGGCGTCACAGTTCACGGACCTGGCCCCTCGATCACCAAGTTCGGCGCGGCCACCGGCTCAACGGCCTTGACGCGCACGGCCAGATGTTTGATCGTGCGCGAGCGGCGGGTGAAGCTCTGGAAGCCGTGGTCTTGCAGCACAGCGGCGAGCCCGCCTTGATAGGGGCGCACGGCGCAGTACATGGGCCAGCGGCTGTCGCGCGCCAACTCCATGCCGTAGCGCAACACGGTCGCCATCAGTTCGCCGTCGCCAGGGTCGCCGTGCAGCAACAGCCAGTGACCGCGGCGTCCGTTGACTAGCTGCACGCCGCCCAACACTTCGCCCTTGTCATGCACCACGAAGCTGCTCTGGTTGGTCAACTCCCACCAGGCCAGCGGCAAGGACGCCTGGCCGTCATCGCTGTTGTACCCTTCGGCGTTCTGTACCGGCGGCGGTGTGTAGATGCTATACAGCCGGCGCAGCCACCAGACATCTTCTGGCTGCCGGGGCCGCAGCTGCGGGTTGGATGGCAGTGAAGGGAGGTTGGGCGGGCTGGAGAGCACGAACACCTCTTCGCTGGTGTAAACCATGAAGCCCAGGCTGGCCAGCACGTCGATCTCAGCCCTGCCCTCCGGCACGCTGACAAACAGGCGGCGCAGCGCTTGTGAACTGGCCTCGGCGACACAGGCCGACAACAAGCTCTGCCAGGCGGCCGGGCCATTGGGCGACTGCTCCAGCCGCGGCGCCAAATAGAGCAGGTCAGCTTCGTGGCGGCCGGGCCGTTTGAGCATCTGCACAAAGCCCTGGACTTGTTGCATCGGCGCCCAGACGTAGGAGGCCAGGCCGGTCCCCACCCACGGGACAGGCGCAATCAACGCCGTCGCCAGTGCGCTGCGGCGCAGCAGCAGATGGTGAAACAGATCGAGCCAGACGCCAGCGCGCTGCAAAGATCGCACGGCCAGCACGTCAGGCAATCCAAAGGGCCGGATCACAACGCGCTCCTTAGCCCGCGCGGCCAGCCTGCCCGGGCCAGCCAACATCCGTTGCCCGCCGGCGCTTTGGGCTGGGCGGCGCCGGCCACAGGACAGTATCCTACACCAACGAAGAGCATGCCGTTGCGCATCTGGGGGTTGCTCCTGTGCTGCTTTCGTCGCTCAATCACAGCCCAAGACTTCGCAAGTCTCAGCGATTGTCGCTTGATTTTACATCAGCGCACAGCTGTTGGCAAGTGATTCTCCGTCCAAAGTGCTCAGTTGGGATACAGATAGCCCGTTGGCCCCAACACCTGCTCCTCGACGCGACTCTCCGACGCGTGCATGAAGCCCAGCATCATGGTCTCCTTGCCCAGCAGCGAGCGCTCAACGCTGAGCAACGCCGGCAGGTCAGGCGTCTCCAGCAGGCTCTGCTTCTCGTCCCAGGGAAGCTGCAAGGCGGTGGCGGTCACAAAGGCCAGTGCATGCGGATCCTCAGGCATCTCGCCCAGATCGATGTCACTGTTCAGCACCTGTGACAACTGTTTGATGTAACCTTGCAGCAGGCGGCTGACCGCCCTGGCATCTTGCGGCGTCGGAGCGCCGTCCATCGGAAACGACTCTACCTCGCCTTGCAGGAAGGGCATGTCGAAGCGCAGCGAACGCACGCGAAAGCGGTGCAGGCCCAGCGTGATAATGTTCAGCCTGCCATCGGCCAGCCGCTCCATCCGCTGGATGTGGGCCGTGGTGCCAACCTGGTAGGGTAACTCCACGTCACCTTTGTACCCCCGCCAGTCGGGGGTATCCTCGCGCATCAGCACCACGCCGAAGGGCTGCTCTTTCTCGACGCACTGGTTGATCATCATCCGGTAGCGGGGTTCGAAGACGTGCAACGGCAGCATTTGTCCTGGGAACAGCACCAACCGCAATGGAAACAATGGCAGCGTCACGATAGTCTGGTCTTGCTCCAAATCGTATTTCTGACTCTTTTGGCTCATCATCACTCCTCACTCGCTTCTTGCAGCAACTGCAAACCCTGTTCCGACTTGATAAACTCGCGCAGGACCACCGTGGCGTAGGCGCCCTTGACCAGCGTAAAGGCCACTTGCAGACCCTGCGCATCGACCGCCAGCTCGATGACCGGCAGCCACAGCCGCGCCGGCCGCCGCGTGCCGTCGACGCGCGCCCGGCGCAGGTCCTCGTCGCTCAACTCGGCCTCGGCCAGCACGCTGGCCTCCAACGCAGCCGCCTGGCCCTTGGCCGCCCACATCTTCTTGCCGTAGAGCGGCCCGGTGAAGGTGATCTCACCGCGCGCATAGCGGGGCTGCTCCGCTGCGGGGTCCTCGACCTCGAACATGCCGCCAGTCTCGGCCTTCTTGCACACATCGCCCTCAATCACCTGTTCAAACAGCCCGGCCTCGACGCGCCGCACCAGGTAGCGATTGAACAGGTGCGACTGGTAGGCTGAAATCAGCAGCTTGGCTAGCCAGGGGTCGCGCCGCGGTCCCTGGCCCAGCAGGGCAGCCCGGCCCTTGGCCACGTTGCCGCCCTCCCAGCCAAAACGCTGCGGGCCGAAGAAGTTGGGCACACCCCGTTGCGCGATGGCCGTAGCAATGGCCTGGCTGCGGCTGAGCGCCTCGTCGGGCGGCACGGCCAGATCGGTCACGGTGATGCGGAAGCGATTGCCCAGCAGGTGGCCGACCTTGAGCTTGTTGCTGTGCTGCCTGGCCCAGTTGACCTG
>JBFYTD010000258.1:0-4416 GCA_041300885.1 Anaerolineae bacterium
CTTGGCGCAATACAAAGTGACTGCTTGCATGGCGCGATGCGGCGTCCGCATCGTGGTCTGTTCAACTTCTGCCGGCGATCGGATACATCTCGTCGTTTCGGGAGGCACGATTAGTTCAACGGGATGGTAGTGTCGAGTTGGCGTTGTTCACCGAACAATGCCGGAGCGAGACCGGAAAGCAGTGTCAGATCGTCTTGCGTCTCTACCGGCTGGAAGGAGTCTTCTGGCGTGAAATCTGGGCCGATTCGATTGCCTCTCAGCAGACACAATGGGAGGCAACCTGGCAACTGGAGGGCGATGGCATCGAGACCATCAAGGTCGAAAGTACTTCATCATGGAGCGACGATCCAAAGAGCGGCATTTTCCAGGAGTCTCGCTATGGTGCGCATCGCGCCTTCAGCGACGTCTGGCAGAGGCAGGGCGATGCCTACGTTCGGACAGAGCGCAAAACTCACCACAGCGCCTTCAACACCCTGGTGGAGTTCTTCTATGCGCTCCAGACGGCCGGCGACGCTGCGGCCTGGGTAACGCGCCCAGAACTGCTGGAGCTTGCTGCACAACTCGAACTAGCGTCACTTCACGAGACGCCGCCAGCAGACTGGTCGCTCGATTATCCGACGTATCCCGATCCTTTCCCGGAAGCAGGTCCGATCAGCCTCACCTTTGATCCGTTTCGCCAGCAGTCTCCTCTGAGTCGCATCATCTTCCATTTCGTATCGTACAATGGCGAATACCTGATCGACGCCATCGAAATCATTCCTGCCACTCAGACTGCGCCTTAGCTTGCCTCTGCATAGTGCGGTGTCGCCATACCATGACCCAACTCGACAACCAGTTGCCGTCCCCTGAACCCTCGCGCTTACCCCACATCGTGCGCAACGTGCTGGTGGTGGCTGTCGCCTTTGGACTGGCCGCAGCGGCCGGCCTGGTGCGCAACATGGTCATCGCCGCCCAGTTCGGCATTGGCGCGGACCTGGACGCCTACTACGCGGCCTTCAAGCTGCCCGACCTACTCTTCACCATCGTGGCCGGCGGCGCGCTCGCCACAGCCTTCATCCCCGTCTTCGCCGACTTCTTGGCCGACGAGGACCGCGCCGGCGCCTGGCGGCTGGCCAGCGCCATCACCAACATCGTCTTCATCGTAGTAACGGCTTCAGCCGTTCTGGCCGGCATCCTGGCTCCCTGGTTGGTGAGCGTCGTCATCGCCCCCGGCTTCTCCCCGGCCGAGCAAGCCCAGACGGTGCAGGTCATGCGCATCGTGCTGGTCTCCACCGTGATCTTCGGCGTCAGCGCGGTGCAGGGCAGCGTCCTCAACGGCTTCAAGCATTTCCTGCTGCCAGCGCTCGGCGCTGCGCTCTATCCCATCGGCATTACCTTGGGCGCCCTGTTCCTCGCCCCCACCATGGGGATCGCCGGCCTGGCCGTCGGCGCGGTCATTGGCTCCCTCTTCCACCTGCTGGTCAAAGTACCCGGCTTGTTCTACTACGGCTTTCGTTGGTGGCCGGTGCTGGACCTGCGCGGCCTGCACAGCCGGCCGGTACGCCGGGTCTTCGTGCTGATGGTGCCGCGTGTGCTCGATCTGTTCGTCTTCCAGTTCAGCCTGGTGATCATGACCAACCTGGCCTCGCGGCTGGGCGCGGGCAGCGTCAGCGCGCTGGAGTGGGGCTGGGATGCCATGCAGTTGCCCGAAACCATCATCGGCACGGCCTTCGGGCTGGTCGCCTTCCCTACCCTGGCGGAGCTGGCCGCGCGCGGCGAGCTTGGCCGGCTGCGCAGCACCCTGGGCGAGACGCTGCGTTCGGTCGTCGCCCTGACCGTGCCGGCCGCCGTCGGCTTGATCCTGCTGGGCCAGCCGCTGCTCAGCTTCCTCTATGAGCGCGGCCAGTTCGACGCTGCGGCCGTCGATGCGGTCTACTCGACCCTACGCTTCTTTGCCCTGGGGCTGGTGGGCCACGCCACGCTGGAGCTGGCCGCGCGCGCCTTCTTCGCCCAACAGGACACGGTGACGCCGTTGGTCGTGGCCATCGGCTCGGCCATTGCCAGCATCGCGCTGGGCATCGTGCTGATGAGGCCGTTGGGCGCGGGTGGGCTGGCGCTGGGCAACTCCATCGCCATTACGGCCGAGGTGCTGGTGTTGATGGCCATTCTGCGCAAACGTTGGAATGGCGTGGAGGGAGGGCAGATCCTGCGCTCGCTGCTGCGCGTCCTGCTGGCCAGCGCCGTCATGGGCCTGGCTGTGGCCGGCGTGTTGACGTTGGCGCAAAGCGAGGGCTACGGCGCCCTTGTGCAGTTGTTAGCCGGCGGGCTGGTGGGGGCGGTAGTGTACGTTGCGGCCGGCCTGCTGTTTGGGGTCCAGGAGCTGCGCCGGCTGCCGGCTGCGCTGTTTGGGCGTTAGCGAGGAAGCAAACGATGGCTTCTGTCCCACCCAGCGTTGCCGCGGCTCTGGCCCGCGCCGAACACCGACCCTGTCCCCTATGCGGCAGCGACGATGCCTATCCCCTCTGGTTTCGGTCCCTGGACGCAGACCGCGCTGTAGATGCTCATCTGGCGCCCCACGATGTGCCCGGCTGGTGGGTGGTGCGTTGCGCGCGGTGTGGGCTGGGCTGGGTCGATCCCCTGCCGCTGGAGGCTGACCTGGCTGCCATGTACGACGAGAGCTACGTCACCCCCGGCGCGTTTGCCGGGATTGCCCATCAAGGCGGCATCGACGGCGCGTTGCACCTCTACGACCGGCCAGGGGGACGGCAGTCCTCGCTGCGCTGGCACGGCGCGCGCCTGCGGGAAATCGAACGTCATGGGTTGAGCGGGGTGGGCGTACCTGTACGTGGGCGATTGCTGGACGTGGGCTGCGGCGCGGGCTATTTTTTGGACGCAGCGCGTATAGCCGGCTGGCAGGTGGCTGGCGTTGAGTTGAGCGAGCCGGCCGCAGCCGCAGCGCGGACCAGCCTGGGGCTGGATGTCCGTAGCGGTTCGCTGGCCGAGGCCGCTCTTCCGGACAACGCCTTCGATCTGCTGACCATGTTCGAGGTCTTGGAGCATATGAGGGACCCGGGCGCGGCCCTGACCGAGGCTAATCGAGTGCTGCGCCGTGGCGGCCTGCTGGCTATTGAGGCGCCCAACGATATGGACGCTTACCGTGCCCGCTTTGCCCATCCCAACAACCGCTGGTGGATCATCCCCCCGGTACATCTCTACTACTTCAACGCCTCCACCCTGAGCCGCTGGCTGCTGCGCAGCGGCTTCGAGCCGGTCTATCTGGCCACCGAGGGCAGCGTGGGGAGCGATCTGCTGAGCCAACTGCGCGGCCGCGGCTGGCAGGCTGGCCGCTGGGTGGCCGGTGGGGTGCGCCGTCTGCTGACGCCGGCTGACTGGCTGCTGGAGCGCACCGGCCGTCACAGTGAACTGATCATTCTGGCGCAGAAGCGGGTTGAGTTTCAGAAATGACATTTCTTCGGAAGAAATGTCATTTCTGAAGTCCGCACATCAGCCAATAACGCGTAGCCTAGCCCACCTGGGGCAGGTTGGCCAGCGACTTCTCGATGGCCTCAGCCGGATACTCGTAGTCTTCCAGCCGGCCTTGCAGGAACGCGTCATAGGAGCCCAGGTCGAAGTGGCCGTGGCCGCACAGGTTGAAGACGATGGTCTTGCTCTCGCCGCTCTCCTTGCAGGCCAGCGCTTCTTGCATGGCCGCGTAGATCGCGTGCGACGGCTCCGGCGCGGGCAGGATGCCCTCGGCGCGGGTGAAGCTCATGGCCGCTTCGAAGATGGAGCGCTGCGCCACGGCCCGCGCCTCGATCAAGCCCGCGTTGGCCACGGCGCTGACCTGGGGGGCCATGCCGTGGTAGCGCAGGCCGCCGGAGTGAATCGGCGCCGGCACGAAGTCGTGGCCCAGGGTGTGCATTTTGACCACCGGCGCCATCTTGGCCGTGTCGCCGTAGTCGTAGGCATAGACGCCGCGTGTGATGCTGGGCGCGGCCAGCGGTTCCACGGCGATCAGGCGGCTGGTCTTGCCGTTGACGATGTTCTCGCGCAGGAAAGGGAAGGCGAAGCCGCCGAAGTTGCTGCCGCCGCCGACGCAGCCGATGACGATGTCGGGCCAGTCGGCGCCGATCAACTCCATCTGCTTGATGGCTTCCTGGCCCACCACCGTCTGGTGTAGAAGCACATGGTTGAGTACGCTGCCCAGGCTGTAGTTGGTGTCGTCGCGAGTCACGGCCTCTTCCACCGCCTCGCTGATGGCCATGCCCAGGCTGCCGGTGCTGTGAGGGTCCTGCGCCAGGATCGCGCGGCCGGCGTTGGTCTCCATGCTGGGGCTGGCCACCACGGTCTCTCCCCAGGTCTGCATCATGCTGCGCCGGTAGGGCTTCTGGTCATAGCTGACCCGGACCATGTAGACCTTGCACTCGATGCCGAAGG
>JBFYTD010000019.1:0-12645 GCA_041300885.1 Anaerolineae bacterium
CGCCGGCGATGCACACGTCCAGCAAGCCGTCGTCGGGCAGCGCGTCGGGGTTGACCAGGAAGCCGCCGCCGTTGCGCCGGTTGTTGCCCACCGAGATCAGCAGAATCTGCTTAGCCAGCCGATCGCCGTCGTCCTTGTAGATATCGACCACGGGGAAGGGATAGCTGGCCATGGCGCGAAAGACTGCCAGCAGGTACTGCGGCTGGCCGCGCAGCCAGGTGATGCGGTGCGCCTCGATGCCGATCATGGCTTCGAAAGCGATGCCGACGTTGTTGTCGAAGTAACGTCCGTTGACGCGGCCCAGGTCGATACGGCGCGTCACCCCGCGCGCCAGCCGCTGCGCCGCCTCACGCAGGTCCAGGGGAATGCCCAGCGACCCGGCGAAGTCGTTGCCCGAGCCGATGGGCATCACGCCCAGGCGGCTGGTGGCGCCTTCGGCTTCGGCCAGCATCAGGCCGTTGACCACCTCGTTGATGGTGCCGTCGCCGCCGGCCGCCACGATCAACTGCCAGCCGGCCAGGGCCGCGCGCTGCGCCAGCTCGATGGCATGGCCGCGGTCTTCGGAGACGACCGACTCGCAGTCGAGGTTGGCGGCCAGGAGCGCCTGCTGCACCTCCTGCGCGCGTTTATGGCCGCGCCCGCGGCCGGCTTGGGGATTGAAGACGACAAGGGCTTTATTGGTCACGGATTGGGTCTCCTGCAAAGGGGGATGCAGACAAGTGTAGCACGAGTACCAGAATCCGGCAACCGCACTGTTTGCCTTTACACCACGCGCGGCACCCGCGCCAGAATCTCCGCCACCACCTCGTAGCTGATGGTTCCCAGCCGCTCGGCTACCTGTTCGACGGTGATCTCGGCCGCGCCTTGCCGGCCGATCAGCACCACCTCGTCCCCCTGGCGCACGCCGGGGATGTCGGTCACGTCCAGCATGGCCGATGATTGGGGCAGCCTGGCCGCGCACCAGCACGTGGCCCCAGTGGGCCGGCCCGCGCCGGAAGCCGTCGGCATAGCCCACGGGCGCCACGGCCACGCGCGTTTCCCGCGCCGTGACGAAGGTGTTGCCGTAGCTGACCGGCGCTCCCGGCTCCAGGGTCTTGACCTGGGCCACCTGGGTCTTCCAGCTCAGCACCGGCCGGAAGCCCGCGGGCAGGGGCGCGGCGGCCGATGGCGCCAGCCCATAGAGGGCGATGCCCAGCCGCACCATGTTGAAGTGACTGGCTGGCCAGAGCAGCGTCGCGGCCGAGTTGGCCGCATGCACCAGGGGAACGGCGATGCCCAGGCCGCGCAGCCCTGCTAGCACGCGCTGGAAGGCGGCCAACTGGGTCGCAGTGTGCTCCTGGTGCCGGAGAGTGTCGCTGTCGGCGACCGAGAAATGGGTGAAGATGCCCTCGACTAGCAGGCCGGGCAGCGTCACCAGCTCCTGCACGAAGGGCACGACCTCGTCAGGCAGCAGTCCCAGTCGCGCCATGCCCGTGTCCACCTTGACGTGGACGCGGGCCGGCCGGTTGAGGTCGGCAGCAGCCTGGCTGAGCGCGCGCGCCACGGCTAGGTCGTAGACGGTGGCGGTCACGTCGTTGCGCACGGTGTCGCGCGCCTGCCAGGCCGGCGTGTAGCCCAGCACCAGGATCGGCGCATCGATGGCAGCCCGGCGCAGGGTGACGGCCTCGGCCAGGCAAGCCACCGCCAGCATGGCGGCGCCGTTGTTGAGCGCCGTGCGCGCGACGCTGCCTGCGCCGTGGCCGTAGCCGTCGGCCTTGAGCACCGCGCAGATGGCCACATCCGGCCCAACGATCTCCCGCACCCGCCACACGTTGCCGGCCAGCGCCTCCAGGTCGATCTCTACCCAGGTGGGCCGGTCCTGGATCAGCGGCCGCACCTGCAGCCAGCCGGCCGACTGGCGCACCAGCAGCTCACTCGCCTGCCCCGGATCGGCCAACAGACTGGCCACGATGCGCTCCATGCGCGCGGGGCGGTCGGCTTTGAGGAGGATGATGGGGGGGAGGGTAGATTGGGAAGTTGGTAGATTGGTGGATTGGCAGATTGGTAAGTTAGTAGATTGGTAGATTGGTGGGTTGGTAGGTTGGTGCGCCGCAGAGACTGGCTGGCCAAGGAACTGACCAATTTCCCCGCCGCTGCGGCGTACCAATCTCCCCCCCACCAACTCCTCCAGAAAACGCACGATGTCTGCGTCGGTATAGGCGCGGAAGATGCGGTCGGCGGGCAGGCCGGCGTCCAGCGCGCCGGCGGCGATCTCCTGGGCGCGCTGGCCCTTGACCAGCAGCCAGTCGACCACGGCGGCGGCCTGTTGGCCGGTCTGGCGGTGGGCCTCGGCTTCGAACGAACCCAGGTCCCACATATCGCCCAGCACCGCTACGCGTAGTCGATCTCGGAACAGGGCCAACGTGTCCAAAGCGGCGCGCATGGAGGCGGGGCTGGCGTTGACGGTGTCGTCCAGCAGCAGCGCGCCGTGCTGGCCAGGGAGGAGGTGCAGGTGGCCCGGCAGCGGCGCAAACTGGGCCAGCGCAGCTGTGATTCCGTCCAGCGGGACGCCGAACCAGGCCCCGACAGCCAGCGCAGCCAGCAGCAGCGGCGCATGGTGGCGGCCCAATAGCCGGGAGCGCAGGGCCAGCGTTCCGGCCGGCAGGCTGTGGTCGGCCAGTCGCCGCGCCAGCCAGCCGCGGCTATCCGAAAATGTCAATAGTAATCCATGCTCGTCGGCATGCAGGTAGTCAATGCGCAGGTCGGCCTCCGGGTGGGCGCCGACGGTGACGACCTGGGCCTGTGTGCGGCCGGCCAGCGCCAGCACCAGCGGATCGTCGGCGTTGAGCACGGCCAGTCCAGCGCGCGGCAGCGTCTCCAACAGACGGCCTTTTTCCTCGGCGATCGCCGTCAGTGTGCCGAAGGTAGCCAGGTGCGCCTCGCCGATGGAGGTCACTACGCCTACCTGTGGCTGGGTCAGAGCGGCCAGGTCGCGTATCTCGTCGAAGCTGTCGGCGGCCAGTTCCAGCACGGCCAGCTCGTGCCGCGGCTCCAGTTCACCGGCCGCGATGGACAACCCGTAGCGGCCATTGATGCTGCCCCGGTTGTAGAAGACCGGGCGGCGCCCCCGGCCCAGCACCGCCGCAATCAGTTCCTTGGCCGTGCTCTTGCCGGCCGAGCCGGTAATTCCGACCGTGGTCAGATTTGGCCGCTGCAAGATATGGCGCGCATAGGCCGTCAGCGCGGCGCGCGTGTCGGCTACGACCACGCAGGTGACGCCGTACGCGGCCACGTCGAGCGGCTGCTGGCAGAGCACCCCGCTCGCGCCGCGGGCGATGGCGTCCAGGATGTAGTCGTGGCCGTCCCCTTTTTCACTTTTGACCGCGACGAAAATCGGGGCCGAGCCCGGACTGGCCCCGCTCTGGTCGCCCGGTTGGGTCAGCAGGCGCGAGTCGTAGAGAAACGAGGAAAAGCGGCGGGCATGGGCCGGGCCATGCAACCGGCCGCCGGTGGCGCTGAGAAGGTCGGCGAGATCGATCACGGGCGGCGGACGCGACGTGGCTTGGCTGGGGGTTGCGGTTTGCCGGGCGGCGGCGCGCTCTGAGGTGGCGGCGCAGACTCTGCGGGCTGGCGGGCTGCCCGCTGCCGGCTCTGCTGTGTCTGCTCGGTAGCCTTGACAGCCATGGCCGCCGCCACCATCGGGTCAGGCGCCAGCGTCTCGGCCGCCGCGTAGGGCAAGGAGATGATCTCGCTGGAGTAGGCGCTCACGTCCACCAGGTGCAACAACTCCGCCCAGTCGACTTTGGGAATCTCAGGGGCTGGCGGGATTTCGATCTTTACCCAGGCTTCCACCGCCGGCATCTCCAGCACCTGGTTGAGTGAGCTAAAGTCGATGTCCGGCATAGGGAGTTGTTCGGGAAAGCCATCAGGGGTCGTAGCGGGCGGGCGAGTTGGCTGCGGCGCGCTGCGGCCAACGGAGGGCGAGGACGGCGATCTGCGGGCGTGGGCAGCCTCGATGTGCCGGGGGGCGGGGGTCGATGGCCTGGTTACGGCCCGGGGCGCGCGCAGCGCCACGCGCAGGTCGCGGTTCATCTCGAGCAGGCTGGGGTAGCGCTCCTCAGGGTTGACCGCCAGCGCCTTGGTCAGCACGCCATCGACCGCTACCGGTACGGCCGGAATCGAATGGGAAAGCTGGATCTGCTGACCGGCCGCAGGCACCCGGCCGGTCAGCAGAATGTACACCAGTGCGCCCATCGCAAATACATCGGTGCGCATGTCAGCCGGCTGCGCGCCCGATTCGACCTCTGGCGGCAGGAGGGGGGAGAGTACAGTCACGCCCGTGGCTCCCAGGCGCTGGCGCATCTGCTCCACGCCCACACCCAGCAGGCTGGCCTGGCCCTGTTCGTTGACCAGAACATCGTGCAGGTCGAACGCGCCATGGATGACCCCGCGGTAGTGGGCGTATTCCAGCGCCGATGTGACCTGCTCAGCGACCCGCATGGCCTGTTCTGGCTCCAAAGGCAGCCCGAAACGCCTGGTAAGCGACTGGAAGCCGTCGCCGATGCGCGCTGCCAGGAAGGGATAGCCCTGCTGCGTGGCTGCTTCCAGGATCGGGGCCAGCCGCGGGTGATTCATGGTGACCGACTCCAGCCGCCGGCTGAGTTCGACAAAGGCTTGCTGTTGGACGCTGTTGGCAGGGACAGGCAGCACCTGGACCGCCTGGCGGCCGTCGGTGGAAAATTGCCAGTTAACCGCTGCCTGTCCGCCGCGCGTGTTGGCCGCCCGGTACAGTGCGATGGCCTTGCGCACCATCTTCTCGTCCGCCCAACCCGAGTCCTTGTTGTTGGCCCCGGCGACGTCATAGCCGGCCAGCATGGACAACGGCGTCACCAGCCAGCCGGGCAAGGTCGATTGACCGGCGGCCGTAGTCGTGCCGCGCAGCATTGAGCCTGCCAGGGCGCTAAAGGGACCTTTCATGTGCGTACCTCGACCGAGCTTTGTGAGAGGATAAGATGGCCACGGCTTGAAGACTGGTTCGCCGGATCAAGACATGCTCCTCAGGGTCAGATCAACTGCCCGCCAATCGTAACACATTTGACAGCAGCCGTCAAAAGGGCGTCGCAGTGCTCCTTTGTAGCGTGGCTGGCTCTGTGTTATACTTGCGCCATGTCGATCCTGGACCCGCTGCATCCCCGCTTCGTTCATTTTCCCGTGGCCTTGCTGGCCACCGGCAGTGTCCTTGCCTTGGTCTATCTGCTGGGCTGGCGGCGAGCGGCGCTGCCTGTCGTGGCCTGGGCGATGCTCTTTTTGGGCTGGATCGGCATCTTTCCGACCATCCTCAGCGGGCTGATCGATCGCAACCGCGCGCCAGACGATCCGGCGGTGATTGCAGCGCTCAACCCGCATATCGCGGTGGGCTTCGGCCTGTTGATTGTCTATGGCTGGCTGCTCTACGAGCGGCTGCGCAGCCCGGCCGTGCTGGATCAGCCAAAACGGCGTGGAGTGTTGATCGGGCTGCTGCTGGCAGGGCTGGCGTTGCTGCTGGTCGAGGGTTGGTCGGGCGGCAGGCTGGTCTATGAGTTGGGCGTGGGGGTTGGGCGCTGAACCGCACGCTGGTTGCTTCTCGCGCCGATGCGGCGCGTTTCTAGAATACTGCTTGCTTTGATTGTGTGCTATAATGCACAACGTGTTGTTTACCTAGCGAGATCAGATATGCACCTACCCATAGGAGGTACCCCATGAAGATTGGTATTGTCGGAAGTGGTCGAGTTGGCTCGACGGCAGCCTTTGCGCTGATTCAGCGCGGCATTGGCGGTGAGATTGTGATGGTCGACTATGACCCCAAGCGAGCCAAAGCAGAGGCGGCTGACCTGTTGCACGCTACCCCCTTTGCCCATCCCATGCGCGTGGTTTCGGGCGACTACGACGCGCTGGCAGACGCGCGCGCCGTGATCATCTCGGCCGGCGTGGGCCGCAGCGCTGGTGAGACGCGTTTGCAGCTTTTGCAGCGCAACGCCGGTGTCTTCAAAGAGGTGGTGCCCAAAATCTTAGCACACGCGCCCAAGGCAGTCCTGGTGATCGCCACCAATCCCGTGGACATCATGACGCATCTGGCTGCACGCTATGCTGCAGAGATGGGCGCTCCGGCCAACCACGTCATTGGCTCAGGCACGACCCTGGACACGGCGCGTTTCCGTTCGATCCTGGCCCGCACGCTGGGCGTCGACTCGCGCCACGTGCATGGCTACGTGGTCGGCGAGCACGGCGACTCGGAGGTGCTGACCTGGTCGCGTACCACCGTCGGCGGCACGCCGCTGGAAGAGTTCTGCGACCTGCGCAACATCAAGCTTGACGACGCAGCGCGCCAGCAGATCGACGAAGAGGTGCGCTATGCCGGACGTGATATTATCGCAGGCAAGGGCGCCACGTTCTACGGCATCGGCACCGCTCTGGCCTACATCGTGGGCAACGTTGTCAACGATCAGCGCTCCGTTCTGACGGTCTGCACTCCCCTGGCGGACGTGGCCGGCGTCAAGGATGTGACTGTTTCGCTGCCCCAACTGGTCAGCGGCGAGGGTGTCTTGGCGACCTTCCCGCTGCCGCTGAACGACGATGAGCAGGCCAAGCTAGCGGCCAGCGCCAAGGTTGTGCGCGACGCCATCGATAGCCTGGATGAGTCCGGGGCTTAGCTCGCGACTGGCAACCATCACTTTTCTGGTAGAAACGCCCCCTTGCCAAGCAAGGGGGCGTTTCTGTGCAGACACGAGATTACTGCGCAGGGCCCGCCTGTGAACTGCCACACCGGGATCCTTCGCTTGTGTATCGGTGCAGTGCGAATCGCCTGCCAAACCCGCTCAGGGTGACACGACAGCACGTAACCACTTGGCGGCGCAGGGAACTCACAATGACCGCGTGGCTACCGGCCTGAGGGTCTTGCGCGAACTACACCGACCGCACGTCGGTGCGGTCCAGATAGGTGAGCAGATAGCGCGTGCGGCCGGCCGGCACATGCTCGACAAAGGTGGTGAAGCCGGTATCGATTTCTAGCTCGAAGGGGGTTGGCGTCTCGACCAGCACTGCAATGCCGCCGCCGGTGTCAGCCTCGGCCAGCAGGTGGATCCGGTAATCGCCCAACTGGACCCAGATCTCTACGGGCGGTTCATCCGCCAGCCGCCAGACGACGCGGTCCTCGTCCAAAGAGACGTGCGAGGCAGCGCGCGGTGGGTGGGGGGGCATAGCGCTGGCAGCGGCTATGGCGCGGCCTGGGTGATCGGCTCGGTGGCGCTGATGGCGGGGCTGGCGTCGGGCAGCGGCGTGTCGATCTGTGGCGGCTGGCCGCCGTTGGCCACCAGGGTGAAGTAGTCCCAGGCGGCCTTGCTGACGTCGGCCATCATGCTGCTGCTGACATCCCACTCCATCCAGCCGGGCTTGTAGATGAACAGGCTGACGATGTAGGGGCCGGCCGGACTCCAGAAGACGCCGACATCGCCGTGGGCCGTGTTCACAAAGCCATGCTTGTGAGCATACCGTGTGTCTGGGGGGACGCCGGTTTCCAGCAGGATGCGATTGCGGTCCAGCGCAATGTAATCCAGCATCTGTTGGCACTCCCCCGGAGTCAATTGGCCTGGAAAGGCCGCCAGCAATGTGCCGCCTCCCTGGCTGCATTGCACGATCCACTCCAGGGCCAGTCCGATGTCTTTAGCCGTGGTCTGCCGGTAGCCGTCAGGCTGGGTGTCCCAGGTCTTGTCGCTGTTGGCCGGCGTGACCATGGTGTGTGTCTGACGTTCTGTGTCGTAGGGAGTGGTCATGAAGGTGTTCTGCAAACCCAAGCCTTGCAGCGTCTCCGTCATTTCGAGTGCGCCCTGCCATTCGGCGCCAACGCTGCCGCCGCCGATCTGGCGCAACATCAGGTTGGCCGCGAAGTTGCTGCTGAGCGCGAAAGTTTCGCTGAGCAATTTACTGGTCTCGATATCGGGCGCTTCATCCACTTTGGTACGATAGAGTTCCATCGCCATGGGGATCTTGAGGGTGCTCATGCCGGCGAAGGCTATGTCCGGGTCGATGGCCGCTTCTTCGTCGCTGCCCACCTGGCGAATGAAGAGGCTGACGTAGCCGGGGAAACGGTCGCTGCGGGCAACCAGTAGCTTTTCCAGCTCCTTGATCGAAGGCGGCGGCGGCGGCACCTCCACCAGAACCAGGTTGGCCTGGCGGTTGGTGGGTGAACTGAGTGCGTTCAGCACGCGCTGGGCTGACAGGTTAGTCTCCAGCTCCAGGCCGGGCTGGCCAGCCTGGAACATGAAGGTGCTGGTGAAGGGGGTGCCGGGAGCCAGCGCCACGCCGTAGGCCGGCCGGGCGACGGTGTCGTTCTCCTGGGCCACGCTGTCCAGCCACGCCGCCAGCTTCTGTTCGTCGAACGTCATCTTGAGTGGAATATCGACCGGCGCCACCGGCCGGTCGAATACGTCGCCCAGGAAAGGCCGCCAGAAGCCGATCCCTTCGCCGTAGGGCACGGCTTCGGCCACCATGGCGTTGACGTCCACCTGAAAGTCTATGTCGCTGGGGCGCAGGATGAGGCGCTGGGTGTCGTAGTAGACGGCCACCGGCTGCTGCAGCGTCTCATGCGTAATGCGCGCCACATCCTCCAACGTTTCACCCTGCGGCGCCAATCCGCCCAAGGTCACGCCGCCCGGCAGCGGTCCCTGACTCTGGTAGAAGGCAAAGGCGCTGGGCCCGAGCAGGATGCCGGCGATAATCAAGACAAGGAGCAGCAAAAGAAAGAGAGGGCGCATAGGTGAATTGGTGAATGGTGAATTGGTGAATGGTTAACGATCAGAGCGGAACGACAATGCTGTGCGGTGGATTATACCTGCAATTGCACCAGCAATCAACTGTCGGCCCGCGCAATCAAGCATCGTCAACAAGGCAGTATTCATCCTTTCATTCATCACTTCCCCTCCCCTATTCCCACTCAATCGTGCCCGGCGGCTTGGGTGTGATGTCGTAGACGACGCGGTTGACGCCGGCCACCTCGTTGACGATGCGGTTGCTGATGCGCGCCAGCAGGTCGTAGGGCAGCCGCGCCCAGTCGGCCGTCATGAAGTCGTCTGTGGTGACGGCGCGCAGCGCGACCACGTCGGCGTAGGTGCGGTTGTCGCCCATCACTCCGACGCTCTTGACCGGCAGCAGCACGGCGAAGACCTGCGAGGTGGCGCGGTACAGCCCGGCGGCGTGCAGCTCCTCCAGCAGGATGGCGTCGGCCTGGCGCAACGTCTCCAGCCGCGGCCAGGTCACCTCGCCCAGCACGCGAATGGCCAGCCCCGGCCCGGGGAAGGGATGACGCCAGACGATCTCGGCAGGCAGCCCCAGCGCCTCGCCTACAGCCCGCACCTCGTCCTTGAACAGCAGGCGCAGCGGCTCGATCAGTCGGAAGGTCATGTCCTCCGGCAGGCCGCCCACGTTGTGATGGGTCTTGATGGTGCGGGCCGCCTGCTCGCGGCTGCCGCTGGCGCTCTCGATCACGTCGGGATAGAGGGTGCCTTGAGCCAGGTAGCCGATGGTGCGGGGAGCGGGGAGCGGGGACCCTGGCTCGTCGGTTCCGAGGACACTTGCGCCAGCACGCAGTGCAGGTGTAGGCGAGCGGGGAGCGGGGAGCGCCCACTGGGCGGCGATGCGGGCTGCCTCTTCTTCGAAGACTCGGATGAAGCGGTTGCCGATGCGCTTGCGCTTGCTTTCGGGGTCGGTGACGCCCTCCAGGTCGGCCAGAAAGGCCTCGGTGGCGTTGACAGCCACCAGAGGCGCTTGCATGTGGCGCTGGAAGGTGTCGATCACCTGCTCGGCCTCGCCCTGGCGCAGCAGGCCATGGTCCACGAAGAGGCAGGTGAGCTGATCGCCGATGGCTTGGTGCAGCAGCGCAGCCACCACCGACGAATCAACGCCGCCCGACAGCCCGCACAGCACGTGGGCCTGGCCGACCTGGGCCTGCACGGCAGCGCTGGCCTCGGCGATGAAGTTGGCCGGCGTCCAGTCGGCTGCTGCGCCGCAGATGTCCACAGCAAAGGCGCGCAGCAGGGCCGCGCCCTGCGGGGTGTGGGTCACCTCAGGGTGGAACTGCAGGCCGTAGGCGCCGCGCGCCGGGTCGCCCATCGCCGCGTAAGGAGAGTTGGTCGAGCGAGCCAGCGCCTGCCAGCCGGCCGGCAGCCGCTCGATGCGGTCGCCGTGGCTCATCCAAACCGGCAGAGTGGCAGGTGGCAAGGGTGCAGGTTGCAGGTCAGAAGCGAGGCTTGCCACCTGCGACGCGTCACCGGCAACTTGCACGCTGCAACCTGCAAACAACGGATTGTGGGCGTCCAGCAGCTCGATCTCGGCCGGACCGTACTCGCGCGCCTGGGAGGGGGCGACGCGGCCGCCCAGGTTGTGGGCCAGGAGCTGCATACCGTAGCAGATGCCCAGCACGGGCAGGCCCGACTCTAACACGTAGGCTGGCAGGGTGGGCGCGCCCGGCTCGTAGACGCTGGCCGGCCCGCCGCTGAGGATGAATCCCTTGACGGACTTGCTGGCCAGCGCTTGTTCAGCCGGCGCGTCCCAGTGCAGCAGCTCCGAATAGACGCGCTGCTCGCGCACGCGCCGGGCGATCAGTTGGGCGTACTGTGAACCAAAGTCGAGGACGATGATGGTGTCGTGAGTCATGGGATCCAGAGGGTCAGAAGGTCAGAAGATCAGAGGGCCAAGGGCCAAAGTGGCCTGGGGCGCATCACGCATCACGTTTCATTCAGCAAAGACGATCTTGCCGTTGTCCATGTTGACGATGACGGCCAGGGATTCGATGGGCACACTCCAGCGGGCCAGGGCTGCGCGGCCGCCTTCGAAGGTCTTCTCGACCACCGCGCCGATGCCCACCAGCCGCGCGCCGGCGTCCACCACACAGCGGGCCAGCGCGTCGATGGTCTGGCCGGTGGCCAGGAAATCGTCGATGATCAGCACCTGGTCGCGCGGACCCAGGAACTCGGGTGAGACGATGATGTCGGTGATCTTGCCCTTGGTGTGGCTGGGGGCCGACTCGACAATGGCGTTGGGGTGCATCGTGATTGGCTTGCTCTTGCGGGCGTAGAGCACCGGCACGCCCAGGGCCAGGGCGGTGAGGAGGGCCGGCGCAATGCCGCTGATCTCGGCTGTGAAAACCTTGTTGGGCTGTAAGTAGGCGAAACGCGCGGCCAGCGCGCCCCCCACCGCCAGCATGAGCATCGGATCAACCTGATGGTTGATGAAGCTGTCCACCTTCAGAATGCCGTTGCCGAGGTTGACGCCATCGCGGCGAATACGCTCTTTGAGAATCTCCACAGGCAGCCTCCAAACGTGAAGCGTGTTTAGAAACGATATTTCTTCCGAGAAATGTCATTTCTGGTTGTGTTGTCGAGCCGGGTTTGGTCAAATCCAATTGTAGTCCACCCCTTCATGCATGGCAAGATGGCGGTTGCAGAAAAGTTGTCCGGCTGGTAGCCGGACCTACAAGTGCAAGCTTCTGTCCAAAAAGGGCCACAGCTCCACGGTAGGGCGGAAGTGGAGGCGATAGGTGGGCACCCGATCCACCAGCTTCTCGGCTGTTGTCAGCCAGGCAGCGGCGCTCGAGACGCGTTCGACCGCAACCTTCTCAGTGGTCAGCAGCGCCAGCACCGCATCGCCGTGGGACAACGGCTCCAGCACGAACTCCGAACCGTGCTCCGGCAGTAGCAGGGCCCGTAGAGGCGCCTGCCGGTTGACGCGATGGATCATGTTTTGGGGTGTGCTGCCCCCCCAGAAAGGGGTGCTGAGCAAGGTAGGCTGCGGGCCGGCCAGGCTGACCACCAGATTCTCGTCCACCAACACGTCGGCATAGCCGTCCGCGAGCCGAGCCGTGGTGGTCTTGCCGACGCCGGAACGGCCGCTGTGGGCCAGCCCCCAGCCGTTGCGCACCAAGGCCACGCCATGTAGCAGCAGCGCGTCGAAATCGCGTGGCAGATCCTGCATCAGGATGAAGGAGAGCGCGCGATCCACGGCCGAGCTGCCGTAGCCAGCCTGAAAGACCGTCACCTCGGCCTGACGTGCAGCCAGATCGATCACGCCGCCCGCAGGACCGATCCGGAAGCTGGTGACCTCTTCGTCGTGCGTGACCCAGGCTGGCGCAGCGGGGCTCACAGACTCCTCCTGCACCAGCCGGACGCGCCAGCGCGGCGTCTGGTCGGAAAGAAACGGCTCGTAGCGGCTGGCCAGTTCGGTCAGCCAGGTTTCAGAGGGCACGGCAACTTCGAAGCTGATGCCGGCGATGGTCAACGATAGGGTGTGAGTCATGGATTCAAACGTCTCATGAGCCGGCGGAGCAGCCACAGCCCGCCCGCGCGGCTAATCCACCACCATTTGAGGATCGGCTCCCAGGCGCGCGGCCACAGCCGGCGTTCTCCTTGATAAGCGGCGACGACGATGCCCAGCACCTCGCTGGAACGCAGCCGGGGATCAGGCTGAAGCCGATTGTCTCCCTGAGTGACCAGGAAGGGCGGTGCGCGATGCACCAGGCGATGGGCCACCAGCGAGGTGTTGCCGGCAAAGACCAGCAGCGTGCCCGGCGCGATGGCCGCAGGCGGCGGCGCAATCTCGATTTCGCAGCCGGGCGGCAGCGTAGGCAGCATGCTGCCG
>JBFYTD010000259.1:0-4384 GCA_041300885.1 Anaerolineae bacterium
GCGATGATGGGCGAAGTTCAGATCGCAGAAGACGCTTCCCGACCAGACCGTCACGCATCTGAATGGCACCACCAGGGCCTACAAAGCCCTGGCGCAATTGGGCACAATGAAAAGACCTGAGCATAGGCTCAGGTCTTTTTTTGCCCAACACGCATGTCACAACGCAATCCAGTGGATTGCGTTACGGACGTCGGGCCTTCAGCGCCGCCAGCCCCAGTTCTCGGCCACGAAGGTCACGTCCAACAGGTCGATGGCGCCGGAATCGTCGACATCCAGCCCGGCCGGGCAAGCCAGGCTGAAGTCCTGCTGCCAGCAGCCCGCCACCCGCTGCACGTCGGCCACGTCTACGTCGCCATCGCAGGCTTCAGGGTTGCCAGGGTCGGCGTTGGGGTGGACGTCCGCCGGATGGCAGAAGGGCGCCACCACGGCCTCGGCCCGGGTCATCAACACCGGCGCGGCCCCGGGCAGGTCCTTGTTGTGCAGCCAAAGCTGCCAGATGGTGTCGCCCCAGGCTGCCAGTTGGCTGAAGAAGGGGTCGCTCTGCGCGATGTAGGCCTGGTTGCCCGGGGTGTTGGGGTCGGGGTCGGGCAGGGTCAGCGGCGGCTCGGCGTTGATCTCGCGACGCAGGAAGTCCACGTACTCACGGCTGGTGGTCTGGTAGTACAGGCTGATGTCAACAATGGCAGCGGTGATGGGGAGGGTCACGGTGATGGCGTCGTAGCCGCCGGCATACTCGGCCGCGCTGAAGTAGCCGGGATCGATGACGCCCTGCCAGACCGGCTCTGAGTGGCGCGCGGCTGCATTGGTGATGTCGAAGCCCAGCGGCGGGATGCGGTTGTCCTTCCAGCGTTGGTCGCCCAACACAAAATGCTGGGTCTTCTGCTCGCCCGTCAGGGAACTGCCCATGAACGCCTCGTAGACCAGCTCGTCCAGGTGCGCCTCGCCCGGCCCCAGCGGCGGACTGCCGGCCGCGCTCAGCCCCTTCAGCGTGCCCACTGCCGCGTCGTAGGGGTTGATGGTGTAGATCAGGTTGGTGTCGGGACCATAGACTTGAATGCCCAGGAACATGCGCCGGCCTTCGGGGTAGCCGGAGATCAATTTGTGGCCGGTCTGGTTCTGCACCCGGAAGCTCAAGCTGCCGCTGGCCGGATCGAAGCTCACGTCTTCGATGGTCGCGGCGATCTCCAGTTGATGCTGCGCGCGCTGTGCGCCGGCCAGCAGCGCCTGCGGGTCCAGCCCCAGGCCATAGCCCAGGTCCAGGGTCAGCACGGATGCGCCCTGACCTAGCAGCGCTGCGTTGTCCGGGTCATAGTTGGGCGAGCCAGGGACCGTGCTGGCCAGCAAGGTGGGTACCCAGACGTTGCCGCCGGTCAGGTCATGCACCGGCTGCGCGCTTTGCGGATGCTCTGTGCTCTCGCTGGTGGCTGGGTCGCCGGTGCGCAGCAGCGCCTCGGGGAAGGCGGCCGCGCGGCCGGGCTGGTCTGGCATGTGGCAGTCCTGGCAGGTGGCGATGACGTTGCCAGGGCGCGAGGTCTCGAAGACGTCCGGGGCAAACGGGCCGATGCCGGCTGCGCCGCCCTGCTGGCCATAGGCCGACAGCATGAACTCGGAGAAGGTGCGCTCCACCGGGAAATAGGCGCTGGCAGCTTGCGTTTCAGTGGGCAGCGGCTGGGCGGGATCGGCCCCCAGGTTGGCCAGCACGGGGTTGGAGACGTCGTGGCAGGAGGCGCAGAAGTACTTGCTCTTGTGGAAGCGGCTGTATTCGATGCCGTGGAACATAGCGGCGTCGGCGAAGGGGCCGCGGTGGTAGCCGCTGGGGCTGACGAAATACTGGCCGCTGCTGGCCTCGCTGTAGGCCGCGCTGACCGGCCGGTTCGTCGGTCCAAAGAAGGGCTGGCCGTTCATGAAGCGAATCGCTGCGGTGGCGTCGATGTCCGAGTCGCGCGCCGTGGCGGCCCAGGCCTGAGCCAGCGTGCCGGGGTCGGTGCCGGGGCCGGTGTTGCCGGCCTCGTCCCAGTAGCCCTGCCAGTCGTTGCCCTCGCGCGTCCCGGCGTAGGTATCCTCGAAATGTGGGTCCCACATGTGGTGGCAGAAGCCGCACTGCACGCCGTCGTAGTCGCCGCCGGTCATGGCCGAGGCGTTGGCGGTGTCCGAGCGGCCCTCCAGCCAGCCCTTGGGCATGTGGCAGCGCAGACAGAGGTCAGTGGCGTTGGGCGAGCCAATGGCCCAGATCGAATCCTGCGCGGCCACGGCGAAGGCCGGCCAGAAGAGCGGGTCGCGCGCAGCCTGGGCCATCATCGATCCCTGCCAGTTGAAGCCCGGCTCGACAGCCTGATCGTAGCCCGCGTGGCAGGTCAGGCAGGTAGCGGCAGGCGTCAGGTTGACCTGGTTGGGCTGTGTGCCAGGCATGCGCACCAGGGGGTCCTGGGAAGGGGGAACGGTAGGCGCGGCGGCGACAGTGACGATGCCGACCGCCAGCAGGAGCGTGCCGAACAGCACGACAAGCAAGGCGCGGTGGGAAGTTTTCATAGGCTGTGGTCTCCGAAGTTGGGAAGCCGGCTGGCAATTCTTGCAGTAGCTGTCGCATTATGGCATGATTACGCCGCAAAGCCAAAATGCTTGGTGGCTCCACCCACCACGCCGCTCAGGCCGGTCTCCGACCGAGCCGGCCCACCATGCTGCTCAGGCCGGTCTCCGACCGAGCCGGCCCCGGAGGTACCATGAACTACCACGACTTCATCACCCGCTGGGAGGCGGCCGTGGCCGCCAATGATCTGGACAGCATGGCCGCCATGTTCACTGAGGACGCCTTTTTTCGCTCGCCGGCTGTCTTCAAGCCCTACCAGAGTCGGGCGACGATCAAAGGCATTTTGGGCCTGGTGAAGCAGGTCTTCGGCCCGCTGACCTACACCAACGTCTGGAGCAACGAGCGCGGCGGCGTGGTGATGCAGTTCGCCACCACCGTGCCCGGCCCCGACAAGCGGCTGGAGATCGAGGGCGTCGATATCTTTCAACTGGACGAACAGGGCCAGATCGCCGAGTTCCGCGTGATGATCCGGCCACTGCGCGGCCTGCAGGCGGTGGCGGCGGCGATGGAGCGGCTGATGGGCGGAGGGGGAAGTGGTTAATTGATGAATGGTGAATTGGTGAATGGTTAATGAGGCGGATGTGATGTCTGGCGATGATGCGGCGTTCTGGGATGAGCTGTTTGCCGGGCTGGCGGTGGTGGAGGCCGCAGCGGCGCAGCATTGGATCGAGCGGGTGTTGCTGGACTCCGAGGCGCGGGCCGCGCTGGCTGGACGGGTGCTGGAGATCGGCTGCGGGCTGGGGTATGACACGCGCTGGCTGGTAGAGGCCGGCGGCCAGGTCACGGCGCTGGATGGCTCGGCGGTGGCGCTGGCACGACTGGCGGCGGCGCTGCCCGGCCCGCATTACGTGTACCATCGCCTGCCCGCACCGCTGCCATTCCCTGCTGCTTCCTTCGACGCCGTGGCGGCCGGCCTGAGCCTGCACTACTTCGCCTGGGACGACACCCTGGCCATCATGAACGAAGTCCACCGGGTGCTGCGTCCTGGTGGACTTTTCGTGTTTGCCGTCAACGCCAGCGGCGACGCGGAGTTCGGCTCCGGCCGGGGCGAGGAGATCGAGCCGGGCTTGTTCGCCTTCGACGGCCGCCGCAAGCGCTTCTTCGACGAAGCCGGCTGCCGCCGTCTGCTGGCCACCGGCTGGGATCTGCTGACGCTGCGGCCGCTGGAAGAACAGCGCTACGGCCGTCTCAAGCGCATGTGGATCGCGGCTGCGCAGGCAAAGGCTTCGGAAGTCGCCGGTTGAGGCGCGGCGACTTCCGAAGCCTTGAGGGGAGCTGTGGTGGGATGTGAGCGGCGGCTATCGTCCGTCGCCAACGCTGCTGGCTGCCGAGATGGGCGTCCATGGCAGGAAGACGCGCGGCTCGGCCGGCAGCGTCCCGCCGGCGGTAATCTGTGTGACGCCCAAGTTCACCAGTTGACCATTGGTGGTCAGTTCGAACAACCAGTAGTAGTAGACCTGGCCAGGCGTCAGGCCCGTGTCGGTGTATCGATAGTCAAAGCCGGTAATCGCAGAACCGCGTGCCGGCTCTATGTGGATGATCAACGCCTGCGCCGGGTCGGGATTGGTGGCGCGCTTTATCACGAAAGCAGCCGTGTCGGTTTCTGTCTCCGTGCCCCACGTGACGACAATCTGCGTGGGGCTCGATCCTTGATTGACTTCGAAATAACTCAGACCTACACCTGCGCGCGTAGGTGCAGCGATCACGAGCGAGAGCACAACGGCAAGAACGACCGGGACGCAACGTTTGGCCAGACGGCTCATAGGTTTTCTCCTCTCCCACACCGGGTGACTGGGA
>JBFYTD010000020.1:0-11790 GCA_041300885.1 Anaerolineae bacterium
CCAGGCCAGCCCGGGTAAACCCGATCGATAACGGACGCAGTGCGTCACGTCCTCGACCAAACAACGCCAGTGCGGAGTTCTCCGTTTCACGAACGGAGACTCTTCACTGGCGTTGCTACGTCACCCTGAGGCCCGGCGAAGGGTCTCGACGCTGTCAGTATGTGCGCTAGATGCTGCGCCGCCAGCCGGAGACGCGGTTCAGATAGACCTGCTGGCGCAACTCATCGGCAGCCTCGCGCAGCGTGTCGCGCGCCTGGAAGTAGGCCGCCTCGCTGAACTGCATGTCGCCGTGCTCCAGAAGGTCCTGTAGCGCCTCTACTACCACCAAAACCCGTCCCTCGATGGCCTCGACGCTGGTGCCATAAACGGAGGGCGGCACCAGGAAGACCAGGAAGATCAGCGACACCGAAATACCCAGAGCAAACAAAGCTGGAAACTGCGGGATGACGCGTAGGCCGACCAGCACCATCGCCAGCCACAGGGCGAGCACCGCCGCCAGCATCATGCTGCGCGTGATGGGCCGGGCCGTCTGGAGGTGCGTCAGTCGCGGGCCGAGCTTGTCGTAGGCGCGCACGCGAGCCAGGAACTGGTTGAACTCCTGGCACACAGCGCGGTTGACGCTGTCCTGGTCGTGGTTAGCCAGCCGCATGGCGTAATCGCGGCAGTCCTTGGCCAAGGTGTAGAACTCTTTGCGGGTCAGCTCTTTTGGGGTATCCATGAGGGTAGACAGGTAGACAGGTAGACAGGTAGACAGGTAGACAAGTACACACGAAGGGGAGACACGGGAAATGTGCTGGCTTTCAAGGCCATTTTACCTGGATGTGCGGTCGCCGTCAAAGCAGTGACAAGTGGCGCAGCAATTCCAAATCTGGCGCGGAGTCGAGGCTTCAGCCGGGTTTGCCGGTGCGAATCGGACGCGCTAAGCCACCTAAAGGCTCGACTCCGCGTTGGCAGAGTTCATATTTGGAATTGTTGCAAGTGGCGCCGGCCCTGCCACTTGTCGCCGGCAACCTGCCACGTTTCACGTTTCACGTTGCACCCTCCCTTGACATTGCCCCCAGGTGCATGTACTATACCCGCCATGTTTTCCCTTGATCAGGCGTCCATCGAGGCGCGGGTGCGAACTTCAGTCTTGGGCCGGCCGCTGGTCTATCTGGACAGCGTCGAGTCGACGCAAGACGCAGCGCGCGCGGCAGCCTTGACCGGCGCAGCCGAGGGGTTGGCGGTGGTGGCGGGCCAGCAGACAGCCGGTAAGGGCCGGTCTGGCCGCAGTTGGTGGTCGCCGCCGGCCGGCGGGCTCTACCTGTCGCTGTTGCTGCGCCCTGACCTCCCCAGCGAACACACCTCGTGGGTCACCATGACGCTCGCCCTGGGCGCGGCGGAGGCTATCGAGCAGGTCTGCGGCCTGCGCGCGGATATCAAGTGGCCCAACGACCTGCAATGGCAGGGGCGCAAGGTGGCCGGCGTGCTGGCCGAGGGCGCCTTCAGCGGCGACCGGCTAGACTACGTGGTCGCCGGCATCGGCCTGAACGTGGCCATCGACTTCAGCCCCCAGCCCGAGCTGGCCGACATTGCCGTCAGCCTGCAGGCCGCGGCGGGCAAGCCGGTCGACCCGGCGGCGCTGCTGGCCGCGCTGCTGGAGCGCACGGAAGAGCACTATCTGGCCTTGCGGGCGGGCCAAAGCCCGTTGCCCGCCTGGCGGGCCCGACTGCACACCCTGGGACGTCCCGTCAGCGCCCGCGCCGCCGACGGCAGCCTGCTGCGCGGCGTGGCCCGTTCTGTCTTGCCCGACGGCGCGCTGCGTATCGACCTGGACGGCGGCGGCAGCGCCGTGGTGCGGGCCAGCGATGTGAGCCTGCGCGAGCAAAGTTAGCATCGATCTCACGCCAAGTCGCCAAGGCCGCAAAGAGCAGAAGTTATTTGCGCGTTCTTCTTTGCGGGCTTTCGCCTTGGCGTGAACCGAAATCGTGAAGCACTGAGGACTGGTTTGACTGTATGAGTGTGGAACTGAACTGGCATGAAGGTGACGATCAGAGCGGCGTTGTCTGGCAAGCCGCGCCCGATTCCCTCCCCGCAGCGGCCCCAGCTTCCGAGGTCATCGTACGAGGCGCAGCCGCCGAGTCTGGACCGTCGCGCCTGCAATTGCTGCTGCTGGGCGCCGGGATCGGTATTGTGCTGGGCCTGTTGGTCCTGGGCGCGCTGCTGCTGTGGCGGTCCAACCAGGGCAGCCAACTGGTCCGGCGCGATGTGACGGCCGTGTCGGCGCGCTTGCTGGAGGCCCAGGCCGCGGGCGATGTGCAGCGCTACGCTGATCTGCTGGACGGCACGGATCAGGTGTGGAAGGCGCGCTTGGTGGCCGGGCTGCGCAGCGCCAACGCAGCGCCGCCGGGCCAGTGGAACATCGAGCGGGTACGCTTGCAGGGCGATCTGGCCGAGGCTGAGGTAGCGGTGAGCAGCGAAGACAGCGACACGCTGCGCCAGTTGGTCTTCTTCCGCTTGGCCGACGAACTGTGGCGGCTGGCCCCGCCCACGCCCGCTGCCTTCGGCGACGAGCAGGAGACTACGACGCCTCACTTCCGCATCCTCTTCCGAGCGCGCGATCAACGCTTCGTACCCGGCCTGGTCAACCTGGCGGAGGGCGCTTACGTAGCCCTGTGCGGCGAGCTGCGCTGCACTGCCGGCAGCCGGCCGCTGGACCTGCGCCTGGTGTACGATGCCCAGGCTGACAATCCGCCCATGACGCCGGGCGCAGTGACCGTGGGCTCCCCCAGCCTGTCCGGCTGGCGGCCGGATGGACAGCCGGGCGCAGCTTTCAATCAGCAACTGGTCAGCCAGATCGCTACGCAACTGGCTCTAGAAAAAATCCCAGGCGCGTCCCCAGCTCTACTGGCGGTGATCGGCGACTGGGCGGCGGCCGACTTGGCCGGCGGTCCTGCTCCGGTAGATGACGCATCGGCCGGGGCGCTGCAGGACGAATCGCTGCTGCCGTTAGATCAAATCTGGGACGCAGTGGTGCATGGCAGCGGCGACGACCGGCTGTTCTGGGGCGGCATGGCCAGCGTCCTGCGCTTCGTGCAGAGCACGTGGGGTAGCGACGCCATCGGTCTGCTGCTGGAGCACGCCTCCGGCTCCTTGGACAACATGGCGCGCCAGGCCTTCCAGGTCGACGGTCAAACCTTTGAAGTGATGTGGCTGGCCTGGCTGGCCGAAAAATACGCCCCACTGCCTGGAACTTCGACCGGCTAAGCTATGCACCCACCACTGTTGCCGCACCATTTTTACTACCTGGGTCACGGGCTGGATCCGGCCATTGAGCTGTGGAACGACGATAGAGTCCAGCAGAGCGTGCCTCTGGCCTGGAGCAGCAGCGGCCGGCGCAGCGACGAGAGCCTGTGGCTGGCCGACCTGAGCGGACTCTTGCCGGCCGGGGAATGGCAGTTCCGCGTCAACCCGGGAGACGGCCACCTGCTGCACCCGGAATTTGCGCCTTGCTACACCACCACGCTGCACAGCCTGTGGATGCAGGATGGCCAGCTCTTCGACTACCGGCCGGCGCCGTCGGTGTCGCCGCCCTGCGTGGTCAAGATCGAGGAGTTCCATGGCAGCCTGGGCACACGGCCGCTGTACGTCTACCTGCCGCGCGGCTATGACGAGCACGGCGACCGGCGTTACCCGGTGCTCTACATGCACGACGGCCAGAACTGCTTCGACGCGTTCGTGGACGACAGCTACGCGGGCGCGTGGCAGGCCGACCTGGCAGCCAGCCTGCTGATCCGCCAGGGCCTGATGCAAGAATGTCTGCTGGTGGGGGTGAGCAACGGCCGGGAACAGCGCATTCTGGAATACCTGCCGCCCTACGCGCGCCATCTGCCGCCGCCGAGGCGTCCCACAGTGGCAGTGGACCACGGCGACGAGCAACCGCCGCAACAGCAACGTCCACTGCGACCTGTGCCAGGCCGCGCGACTGCGACGCTGGCCTATTACCGCGACGAGGTAGCGCCTTTCGTGGGGCAGCGCTACCGGGTGCTGCCGGGCCGCGAGCACACGGCCACCTGCGGCTCCTCGCTGGGTGGGCTGTTTTCGATCTACATCGCCTGGCAGCACAGCGACTTCGCCCGCCACCACGCCGCCCTGTCCACCTCATTCTGGGCCACACGCACGCCGAACGGCGCGCTGGAGGCCGTCGAACGCATGCGCACGGCCCCGCGACGCGATATCCGCCTCTGGCTGGACAGCGGCACGTTGAGCTCCCCCGGCCGGGGCAACGACGGCCAACGTGAGACGGCGCTGGCGCGCGACGCGCTGCGGGAGGCCGGCTACGTGGAAGGTCTGGACTTCCAATACTACGTGGCCGACGGGGCAACCCACAGCGAAGATGCCTGGGCCGCGCGGCTGCCGCTGGTGTTTCAGTTTCTGTTTCCGACGACAGGCTAGAAATGACCTTTCTTCGCAAGAAATGTCATTTCTGGGACGGTGTCATGCGCAAGTGACCAGGCAAGTCATGAAGACTTGCCGCTGCGTCGCTTCTGGGTACAATTCCCTCATTCCTGAATCTTCCTGTCGAGGCGCCCACCACCGCCATGCAACGCCGTCACGAGACATTCTACAGCCCTGCCCTGGGACGCAGCATGGAACTGCTCCTGTTTGGCCATCATGGACCGCCGCTGCTGGCCTTTCCGTCAGCCGGGGGCCGCTTCTACGACTGGGAGAATCACGGCATGGTCGAGGCTGCCCGTCACTGGCTGGACGCGGGCAGGGTGCGCTTGTTCTGTGTAGACGGTATCGACCAGGAGACCTGGCTCAACCACAGCGCTGATATCGACGCACGCTGTCGCCGTCATCGGGATTACGAGGACTGCATCCTCGACGAGGTCGTGCCCTTGATCCGCCGTGAGTGCGAATTACCCGATGGCGGCATCGCTGTCACCGGCTGCAGTCTGGGCGCGTACTATGCGGCCAACTTTGCGCTCAAGTTCCCCCAGGTCTTCAACTATGCGCTGTGTATGAGCGGCCGCTACGACCTGGAGGCGGTGATCGGGCCGAGCACGTCGCTGGATGTCTACTTCAACAACCCGCTGGCCTACTGCCAGCACCTGCACGGCGACGCGCTGGCCCACGTGCGCGGCCACACCCACCTGGCCCTGGTTTGCGGCCAGGGCGCGTGGGAGGACAAGTGCCTGGCCGAAACCCATCGCCTGGCCAACATCCTGGCCGCCCAGGGCATCAGCCACGAGCGGGACCTGTGGGGCCATGACGTGGAACACCATTGGTATTGGTGGCGGCGGCAGTTGGCGCATTACCTGGGCAAGGCGCTGGGTTAAGTATCTGCCCGCTGTGGCCGGTCCACCAATCGATGTGGCCGGTCTGTGCGCAGCCACCGTGCCACCATCGGACGGGCACGGTCAGGAGACCGGCCCGAGCAGCATCGAAGAGATCAAGGAGCACAGCATGCCATCCAAAAAACTCGGTTTGCTGATCGGCGCGGAGGAAGAGGACTGGCCCAGCGCGCTGGAGGCCATGTACCGGCGCCGTGGCCCCGTTGCCACGGTGAACGGCCACCCGCTGCACGTCGACGTGGAGCGGGTGCGCGTGCATCCCTTCGATCTGCGAGCGGGCACTCATTACGACGTGGTGGTCGACCGGCTGGGTCACTGGCAGGTCAACCCGCGCGAGTGGTTGAAGAAGGCGGCGCTTTTCAACGGCGTCTACCTGCTCAACAATCCCTTCACCTTCCAGAGCATGGAGAAGCACTCGGCCTACGTCGCCATGATGCGGCTGGGGCTGCACGTGCCCAAGACGTGGCTGGTTCCGCTCAAGTCTTACCCCGACCGGCCCGGCTATCAGGAGACAGCTAACCGCTACTACGACTGGTTCGACCTGCCCGGCATCGCGGCCAGCGAGTTTGGCTATCCGCTCTACATGAAGCCCTTCGACGGCGGCGGCTGGCGCGGGGTCAGCCGCATCGACAACGAGTGGGAGCTGATGCGGGCCTATGACGCCTCCGGCCAGACCATGATGCACTTGCAGACTGCGCTGGAGGGCTTCGACGTCTTCGTGCGCGCGCTGGGCATTGGGCCGCAGGTGCAGCCGATGCGCTACGACCCCAGCCAGCCGATCCACGCCCGCTATGTGATCGAGCAGGACTTCCTCAGCCCGGAGCAGCGGCTGGAGATCATCCGTATCACCAAGGTGATCAACGCCTTCTTCCGCTGGGAGATCAACTCATGCGAGGCGATCCTGAAAGACGGGCTCTTGCAGCCCATCGACTACGCCAACGCCTGCCCCGACATGCACCTATTCAGCCTGCACGTCAACTTCCCCTGGGCTGTCAAGTCGCTGCTGGCCTGGACCAGCTTCTGCTTGGCCACCGACCGGCGCATGAAGCTGGACATGAACACGGCCGACTATTTCGCGATCGCCGACTCAGAGGGCTCCTACGATGAGAAGCTGGCGGCCTACGAGGCGCTGGCCGACCGCTACTTCGACACCGAGCGCTTCCTGGAATTCCGCGCCACGGAGCTAAGCTGGCTGGACGAGGCCATGTGGGAGTTCGTGCAGACGCCGGAGTTCGACGCCATCCTGCAAGGCATCGTGCGCGAGAAGTTTCCGCCGCACGAGCATGAGCAGTTCTTTGCCCATTATCGCGGGATCATGCGCTATTGGGTGGAAAGCAACAAGAGTAATGCGTAACTCGTAATGCGTAACCGGAGCTCGTGTTGCGGAAGACTATTCCGGGTTACGAGTTACGTGTTACGTGTTACGTGTTCAAGGACGAGCATCCCATGAACACTAAAAAGATCGGCCTCCTGCTCAGCGACGAAGACGACTGGCCGGTGGCGTTCGAGCAACTGCACCGCCGGCTGGCGCCGCGGCTGGCTCGTGGGGGCGACACGCTCCAGACCGAGGTGGAGCGAGTACGCATCCATCCCTTCAACCTGGCTGCGCCCACCGCCTACGACCTGGTGATCGACCGCCTGGCCTGGTGGCACTTTCACCCGCGCGAGTGGTTGAAGAAGGCTGCGCTGGTCAACGGCGTCTATCTGATCAACAACCCCTTTACTTTCCAGAGCATGGAAAAGCACTCGGCCTACTGCGCCATGATCCGGCTAGGGCTGCCCATTCCTGACACCTGGCTGATTCCCACCAAAATCGGCCCCGACACCGACAAGTTCCGCCGCACGGCTGCGCGCTACCACGATTGGTTCGACCTGCCCGGCATCGCCGAGGAGGTCGGCTATCCGCTCTACATGAAGCCTTTCGACGGCGGCGGTTGGCGCGGGGTCAGCCGCGTGGGCAATCCGTGGGAACTGACGGCGGCCTATGACGCCTCCGGCCAGACCATGATGCACTTGCAGCAAGGGCTGGAAGACTTCGACATCTTCGTGCGCGCGCTGGCCATCGGGCCGCAGGTCAACATCTTCCACTACGACCCATTGCGCCCCATGCACGACCGCTACCAGGTGGACAGCGACTTCCTCAGCGCCGAGCACGTGCGCGAGGCCACGGCCGTGGTCAAGACCATCAACGCCTTCTTCCGCTGGGAGTTCAACTCCTGCGAGTCGATCCTCAAGGACGGCGTTTTGCAGCCCATCGATTTCGCCAACGCCTGCCCCGACGTGGCCATCGTCAGCCTGCACTACTACTTCCCGTGGGCCATCAAGTCGCTGCTGGCCTGGAGCCTGTTCTGCCTGGCCACCGACCGGCGCATGCAGTTGGATATGAACACCCACGACTACTTCGCCATCGCCGACTCGGAGCGCAGCTACCATGAGAAGTTGGCGGCCTACGAGGCGTTGGCCGACGCCTACTTTGACACGGAACGCTTCCAGGAGTTCCGCGCCACGCAGCTTGGCGAGCTGGACGCGGTGATGTGGGAATTGGCTCAGGCGCAGGAGTTCGACGACATGTTAGTGCATAACGTGCGCCTGACCTTTCCAGCGCACGAGCAGGATCAGTTCATCGCCCATTTCCGCGGGCTAATTGGCGCATGGATCCAGGCGGAGGCCAGCTAAGCTCCGCTGCGGGTCCGGCAGCCGGCGGGACGGAACGTTTGCAGCGCCCGTTGCGTTAATGACGTGACCGACGATATCGTCCGGCGCCCAGGCGCAAACCAGCGCCATCTGCAACCATGGCGTTGTCAACCAAGCACTTTTTAGACTGAAAAGGTTGGACCGTGAGAGACACTGATCGTCCCAGCCTCCCAGGCAAATCCAGGCAGCGGGAGGCGCTCATCCTGACAGCGCTGGCAGTGGCCGCTCTCGTGATCGCCTGGACCCTGACGGCCGGCAGTGCAGCCCTGGCGGGGCCGTCGCTGCAGGATTCGCCCATTGCAGCGCCCCAGGAGCAGCTTTCGCCCCTGCCTACGGCGGCGGCTACCGTCGAGCCGGCGCAGCCAGCTCCTACCCCGGCGCCTGCACCGGAGTCGCTGGCTGCCCAGCCTCCCGTCCCAATCGGCGTCCTGATCGGCGTGATGGCCGTGATTGGGCTGGTAGCATTGATAATTGGGCTGCGAAGGCGCTAAGAATGGATGTTAGGGTGAAGAACGTGCGTTGCACCAAAGATACTTTGCGGGTCGACCTGCTAGACGGACGAAGGTAACGGACCCCGTGCGAGAACAGCCCCGAAAACGAGCCAAACGTACCCAGCAACGCGCCGAGCTAATTTTGCTTGTGGCGCTGCTGCTGCTCGCCATCACCGCAGGTTTGACATTGGTCCCGCGCGGGCAGGTCGTCCTGGCCGATCTGCTCTTCCAGTCGCCAGCCACAAATACCCCTGACCCCAACTCGCCGCTGCCTACGCCGACCCCCACCGCGACGCCGTTCCCCACCGACACGCCGACGCCGGTGGTCACGCCCAGCGATACGCCAGTTGTCCTGCCGACAGCCACGCCGGTTGTGTTGCCGACCGATACGCCCATCTTATTACCAACCGATACGCCGTTCGTGTTCCCCACCGACACGCCCTTCGTCTTCCCGACTGATACGCCCTTCGTCCTTCCGACCGACACGCCCCTGCCGCCCATCGACGCGCCCACGCTGCCCGCGGCAACGTCAGAGCCGCTCCTGCCGCCGCCCGCACTACCTCCTACATCAAGCCAGCCGATCACTGTGCCGCTGGACGTCATCCTTGTCATACCGCCGCCAGCCGAGGAAGCGGCGCCGGTTGAGGAAGAGGCTGTGCAGCGCCGCCTGGACGCGGCTCTGTTCATCGACAACCTGGTGGTCGCCTTCGGCTACGTGTGGATGTGCTTCGGTGGCCTGGCCATGGTCGCTGCCGCGCTGGGCGGAATCTGGTGGTGGCGCCGGCGCTTGCGCCCGCCCGCGCAGCCGGTGCCCGATCCTGGCCAACCGCCGGCTCAGCCGACAGCGGCGCCCATGCAGCCTCCTCCGCCGCCGGCTTCCCCTGCGCCCACCCGCGTGGCCGCGCGCCGCCAGTCCCCGCCGCCGCCAGACCTTGACTAGCCGCGCCCATCGACCGACCACCGATCAACTGGCGCTGGCCCTGCTGTCGCTGCTGGCCTTTGGCTGGCGCGTGGTCGGCCTCAGCAGCCAAAGCCTGTGGCGGGACGAGGTCGACTCGATCCGCTTCGCCAGCCGGCCGCTGGCCGAGCTGCTGGCCACCTTTAGCCGGCCTGGGGAGAACGGGCCGCTCTTCTTTGCCCTGCTCAATCCCTGGTTAGCCGCGCTGGGGACCAGCGAGTTCAGCCTGCGCTTGCAGGCTGTGTTGCCTGGCGTGCTGGCCGTGCCACTGACCTACGTGCTGGCCCGGCGGCTGCTGGCCGTGGCCGGCTGGGGGGATCCTGTAGGGGCACGAATGCGGCATTCGTGCCCCTACCTGGACAATGTGCCGCTGCTGGCTGCTCTGTTCCTGGCCGTCAACCCCTATCTGGTCTGGTACAGCCAGGAGGGCAAGATGTACGGCTGGCTGGTGGCGCTGGCGCTGGCAACGCTGCTGGCCTTCCTGGCTGCGCTGCGCGATGGCCGCTGGTGGCGCTGGCTGCTATACCTCGCCCTCTTGGCGGTGGCCGTGCTGCACCACGTCTGGGCCATCCTGCTGATCCCCATCTGCGCGATCTGGTTGGCGCTGCTTTGGCCTGACTACCGGCGGCGCTGGCTGCCCTTTCTGCTGACGCTGGCGATCCCCGCACTGCCGTATTTCACGCTGGTCGGCTGGTGGCAATTGCGCCTCTTCACCACCCCCGACTTCCAGACCGGCCATCCCTTCGTCCCGCTGACCACCATGGCCACGACGTTGACCACTGCCTTCAGCCTGGGAGTAGCCCGCACGCCCACTTGGTGGGCCGTCGCTGGCTTGGTCTTCCTCCTGCTGGCCGGCAGCGTGCTGGGCGGCAGCAGCATGGGCGGCCCCGGATCGTCCTACACCTGGCGCAGGGTGCGGGTCTCGCTGATGCTGCTGGTCTGGCTGCTGTTGCCTCCCCTGCTGCTCTACCTGATCTCGCTCAGCAAGCCGCTCTACACCGACCGCTACGTGATCTGGATCGGCCCGGCGCTGCTCATCCTGCTGGCGCAAGGCGTGGTCGCGCTGACAAAGGTCTGGCGGCCCTTGGGCATGGTGGCGCTGGCAGCCGTGCTGACGGCCGGCCTGCTGGCCGGCTGGCGGCAGATGCAAATGCCCATCAAGTCCGACTTCCGCGCCGCCGCCGCCTACGTCGAGGCGCGCCGCCAGCCCGGCGATGTGCTGCTGTTCCAGATCCCCTACAACCGCATCGTCTACGAGTACTACGCCGGCCCGCAGGCGGCAGCCATAGACGGTCGCTACACGAATAGCGGCAGCACAGAGGCGCAAGTGGGGGAAGAAATGCGCCGCGACGTGGGCAATGCGCCAGCCATCTGGCTCCTTGCGTCCGAGGAGGAGATGTGGGATCAGCGGCGGCTGGTGCGGCAGTGGCTGGAGACGTGGGGTGAGGAGACGGATCAACAAGGGTTTGCGCGGGTGGAGGTGATTCGCTATGCGATACGCTAGGGGCGGGGAGCAAACACAAACCGGCCCAATCAACGAACCAACGTCTGACGCCAACCATCGCAGCACGTTGCATGATTTCGATGCTTCGGCCCAAGCAGTCGCAAAAATCGGCCAGAAGATGGTTAGCTGAGTTCACGTAACAGATGCATCCAGCCGCCGTTGCATGCCCCTCTTTCGACCCAGGCGACGTTTTGCAGGTCAGCCGGAAGATGCTACAATCATTGCTACCATGAACACCTCACCCAAGTACCGTTTCGACCCAGTAGACCACAACTTCATGCGCATCCGAGGCCGCCTGACGATGGGCGAACGACTGCAAGCCATGTTGGCGGCACGCGAGTGGGTGTTCGCCGCTCATCGTGCGCGTGTGCAGCGACAACACCCCAACCTGTCAGCGGAGGAAGTCAATCTCCGCGTACTTGAGGAGATAGAACGTGCCGATGGTAAGGAGCGTTGGGAATCGATCAAGCGCGCTGCGCAGGATGAAGCACACTGTGGCGATACACCCCGTTTCTGACAACGTCAACGGGCGCGAGCATTACAATTGCGCCGCCCGCATCGCGCGCAGCGTCTGCTCCAGCGCGTCCGGCCACACATCGGTGATCGGCAGCCACACGGCGCGGCGAGCAACACGGGCCACATCGCCGATGCGCGCTTGCAGACGCTGGCGGTCGACCGTTTCCAGGGCGTCACTTTTCAACACCAACTGCTCCGTGTCGCGGCCGATGGCCGAGACGCCGGCCGCCAGGGCCAACACCTTGATGCGCACCTGGTAGAGCAGGTTCTGCACCTCCACCGGCATCGGGC
>JBFYTD010000260.1:0-4364 GCA_041300885.1 Anaerolineae bacterium
GACAACGTCAGCCTGTACCCGAGCATTCGCTACGTGGGCCGCCTGGCCGGCGATGCAGCGGGCACGCTGCCGCAGAGCGAGACCACCCTGGTGACTGGCGGCGGCTATCAGAACGACTCCTTCAACCGCTGGGGCGACTACAGCGCCATGTTGCCGGCGCCGTCCATGGCGATCGAGCCCATCCAGCGGCTGGTCGAGGTGGTGTCGGCCGGCCCGTAGACCCCTTGCTGGTTGATCGCCCAGGCGCTGCCCGTGTTGCGCAGCTCGAACCAGTGGATGCCGGCCCGGCCGGCCGGGCTGTTGGTGTCCACGGTGTGGTTGCCGACCAGCGTCTGGTAAGCGCCGAAGTTGCGGTACTGCAGGCGATGCATCAGCCGGTCGGCCAGATCGTGCAGGTTGACGGTCGTCCCCGGCTGGTTGATGCAGGCCGGCGAGGCCGCGCACAGGGTCGGGTCGACGTCCGCTGTGGGGATGACATAGGTTGGCACGAACGGCGAGCCCGGCGTGCCGAAGTAGGAGTTGGCAGGGGTGGTCCAGTCGACGTGGAAGTTCCAGATGCGCAGCGCGTCGCTGGGCGCGACCCAGGCGGAGTCGTCCCATTCGGAGAAGGGGATCGGCGCGCCGGCCGGCGGCGGGGTCGATCCGTCCCAGTCAGCCGGCAGCATGCCGCCGTAGTCGGCGTTGAAGGCAAAGCCGTCGAAGTAGATAGCCTGCGCGGCCGCGCCCGTCAGCATCTGCGAGCGCTCCATGGCCAGCACGCCCGCACCGCGCCAGGCGTTCGCGGCGTCGTTGAACTGGTTGACCGAGACATAGTAGCCGTCCGGCCACAGTCCGAGCTTAGGATAGTCCGGCAAGTAGGTGTTGGGCCAGGTGTAGGAATAGCGATACCAGCTTCCTAACGGATCTGCCGTCTGCGACACGGCGAAACAGAGCAGGTCAGGCGTGCCGTCGCCGACCGTGCCCAGAGCGAACTGCATCATGACCCAGCGGTTTGCCAGGTGGTCGTAGAGCGTGACCGGGTCGCCGTCGTTGGTGGTCTGGCACTTGCCGCCGAAGCCGCTCCACAGGGTGTTGCCCTGGGCCGGGCCGTAGAGCGACGCGCCGCTCTTGTTCCAGATCTGGAAGCGCAGGTTGACCCATTGGATGTAGTGGCTGGGGCCGACGTCGCCCTGGGTGTCAGGCGGGCGCACGCTGAAGCCCACGTTGTTGATACCGTCCCAGTTTTGGATGGGGGCGGGCATGGCCAGCGGCCCGTGCCAGTTCTGCAAAACAGCGTCGATCCCGCTGTAGCTGCCCTCTTTTTCGTGGCCGGGGATCAGTTCGCCGTCTGTGAAGCGCATCAGGGTCGGATCCGCCGATGGCGCAACGACGGGCTCGATGTCACGCAGGGGCGGCGAAATATCGCTGTGGTCTGGCTGGATCACGACCGGCCCTTGGTCCAGCGGCTTCTCATCTGGCGTCTGGCTGACTCTGCTCAGTCCCACCGATGCGCCCGCCACGCTGAGCTGCCCAACTTTCTGTTCAGAGGACATTTGACCGACTGCACCCGACAAGGATGCGCCGGGTTGCATGGTGAGAGCCGGCGCAAAGGCCGCCAGGCCGATCCCTAACACGACCAAGGCGCCTGCCAGACGCTTCCAATGGGTTTTCATGGGCGACATTCTCCTCTGACTCTGAATAGTTGAAGCGAAACGGCGGCCGCCCTGGCACGGCCGAACGATGTCTGCCAAGCGCTGCGCCGGCCAATGGGAGCCAGCAGCACCCTGCCTGCCAACCTAGACCATGCGCCAGGGGATCGCCATGAATCGTGCTTGGGCCGTGGCGCGTCACCCTGGGCACCCAAGGAGAAAAGACCATGATCTGGATTCTGATTTACCCACCAGATTTGACTTTTCTTGCCAGAAAAGCCAAATCCGAACTGCATCGGGAAGTTTATTCTATGTAGACCGGGGCAATTGTCAAGTAACCAAACCCGGGCCACGCCCAGGCGTTAAGCGCCTATCAGGTACAGCCCCGCACCCCATCCGACGCATAGCCGCAGGCCGCGCAGTACCACACGTCGCCCACCAAGGTCAGCGTCTCCACCCGCGCGCAGACCGGGCAGGCCAGCAGCGCATTCTGCGCCGCTGGCAATGTACACGCAACAGCCGCCTCCCCGCCGGCCGCCGCCGCCTGCTCCACACTCGCCGCCAGCTCGCTCATCCTTACCTCAAACCTCTCTGCTCCGCAGCAACCACTGACCAATCTACCAATCCACCAATCTACCATCCACCAACCTACTCAATGTCCATCAACAGCTCATGCAACGTCACGCTCTTGCCCGGCACGGCGTTGAGATCGACCACCACGCCCGCGCGCGGGGCCAGGATCTCGTTCTCCATCTTCATGGCCTCCAGCAGCAGTAGCGACTGGCCGGCTTCGACCGCGTCCCCCTTGGCCACCAGCACTCGCGTCACCAGGCCCGGAATCGGCGCCTTGACCCGGCCATCGCCGCTGCTGGGCCGGGCAAAGTTGACGCTGCGGTCGTTGACCTCGACGCGGTGCATGCCGTCGAAGGCCTTGATCCAGCGCAGGCTGGGGTCGATGGCGATCTCGTAGGGCCGTCCATTGACGATGATCCACTCCATCTGGTCAGGCGCAGCCACCCTCGGCACCGCTACCGCCAGCGCCTCGCCGTTGCAGGTCACGGCCACCCTCTCCTCGGCGCCCGACAGATTCAGCAGGTCCACCTCGAAGGCCTTGCCGTCGACAGTCACGTTGACTTTGATCATAGATCGCTCCTTGGTTTAGCCAGGCAACTGGCGGCTGGACCGGTGCCAGCCCTGCAGGAACTGCGGCGGCATCAGCGGCTGGCGGCCCTGGGTGCGCAGGGCGTAGGCGATGGCGGCGGCCACCGCCAGGTCGCGCAGCACCTCGTCGGGCGCGTCGGGCATGTTGTAGAGCATGGGACGGCGCAGGAATTCGGTGTTGTAGCTGCCAGCCACGAAGTCCGGGTCTTGCATGATGCGCTGGAAGAGAGGCAGGTTGCTGCGCACGCCGGTGATGACGAAGTCCTGCAAGGAGCGCAGCATGCGCTGCACAGCCGCGTTGCGGTCCTCGCCCCAGACGATCACCTTGGCCAGCATGGGGTCGTAGCGCACCGGCACGTAGCAGCCGCTGTAACCGTAGGTGTCCACCCGCACGCGCGGCCCACCCGGCAGACGAAAATGCTGTAGCTGGCCAGGGCTGGGCAGGTAGTTGTTCCACGGGTCCTCGGCGTTGACCCGGCATTGGATGGCTGCCCCGACCAATCGCACGTCCTCCTGGGTGATGGGCAACCGCTGGCCGGCGGCGATCTCGATCTGCGCCCGCACCAAATCGCGGCGGGTGACCATCTCCGTCACCGGGTGCTCCACGGTGATGCGCCCCTTGATCTCACAGAAGTAGAAGCTGCCTTCGTCGTCCAGCAGGAACTCCACCGTCACTGCGTTGTTGCAGTTGACCAGTCGGGCGATCTGCAAGGCCGTGTCGTGCAAGTGGGCGCGCAGGGCCTGGGTCAGCCCCGGCGCGGGCGATTCGGCCACCAGCTTCTGGTTGTTGCGCTGAATCGAGCCCTCGCGCTCGCCCAGGTGCACCATGTTGCCGTGGCGGTCGGCCAGCACCTGCACGTCGATGTAGTTGGCCGGCAGGATGGCGCGCTCCAGGTAGAGGCTGTCGTCGCCAAAGATGACGCGCGCCTCTGAAGCCGATTGCTGCACCGCCTGGTCCAGCAGGGCTGCGTTGCGCACCAGCCGGGTGGCGCGGCCGCGGCCTCCGCCGCAGGCCTTGACCACCAGCGGAAAGCCCAGCGCCTCGGCCTCAGCTTGGTACAACTCCTGCTCATGCCGCTTGAAGGAGACCGACGAGTGCTCCGTGACGGCAAAGCCGGCCGCCTTGACCCGGTCCAGCAACTCGATCTTCATACGCACGGCCGTCATCACGTCGCTGGAGGGGCCGATGAAGACCACACCGGCGGCCTCGCACGCGGCCACGAACTGGGGCTGCTCGGCCAGGAAGCCATAGCCGGGGTGGATCGCCTCGGCGCCGGTCTCCTGGGCGATCTTGATGATCTGCGGGCCGTCCATGTAGCCCAGGTCCGAGCGCAACTCGACGCACTCGTCTGCCAGGCGCACATGCAGCGAGTCCCGGTCCGACGCATCGTAGAGCGCCACCGTCCAGATGCCCATGTCGCGGCATTCCCGCACAATCCGCACCGCAATCTCGCCGCGGTTGGCGATTAGGATTTTTTTGAACATCAGTCTCTCCTGGTAAGGCGTTCGGTCGTTTGTTCGTGCGGTCGTTTGTTCGTGCGGTCGTTTGTTCGGCCGGTCGTTCGGTCGTGCGGT
>JBFYTD010000261.1:0-4363 GCA_041300885.1 Anaerolineae bacterium
CAGCATCCCGGCCGCCAAGGCGCTGCTGGCCCGCCTGGCCGTGCCCGACGCGCAGCGCCTGGCGCAGCGGGTGCTGGATTTGCCCGATGCAGGGGTGGTCAAGGCCGAGGTGAAGCGGTTTGTGGAGCGGCTGTAACGCAGAACTTTAACACAAAGCAGGGCGAGGGTTCGTGAGAGAACCCTCGCCCTGTTTGATTCCGTGAATCAAAGATTCGAGACGGAGAGAGCAATCGCTACTCGGCCGCGCCCATCGCTTCCTTCAGCTTGGCCTCGTCCTCGGCGCTCAGGTTGGTGCGCAGGATAGTGGGGCCGAACTTGGCGATCTCGGGGATGACTTTGTCCTCGGTGACCTTGGTAACCATCAGGAACAGCGCGGCCTCGCCGGGCTGCACCGTCTCTCCCACCTCTTTGATGAAGCCATCGTCGATGCCGTAGTCGCTGAACTTACCGGCGATGGCGCCGGAGATCGCGCCGATAGCCAAGCCCATCCAGGGCATGAAGAAGAACAGGCCGATCAGCATCCCCCAGAAGGCGCCGCCCAACGCGCCTGCGCCGACCAGGTTGTTGGACTGCTTGACCTTCACCTTGCCATCTTCCCGCCGGGTGACGATGGCCGCGTCGGCCAGGGTGATCAACTGCTGCTTCTGAAGGCTGATCAACTCGGCTTCAGCCTGCTTGGCGGTCGCCTCATCTTTAAAGGCAAGAACGATCAATTCGCTCATGCAAGGGTTCCTTTCATGTTGAGGATTAAATGTAAAGTGACAGTAGCGGTTTACGCTACTGTCACGAATCATACGCATTCGCTGTTTGCTGGTCTGGAATGGACCATCCAAACAGACCGAGGCTGTTTGGATGGCTCACTGCTTCTGCGAGCGCAGCAATGCCAGCAGCCACCGGATCGCTACCAGGGCCGCGGTGGTCAGGAGGACACCTTGAAGACAGCCCCGGCCCCGATGGCATCGAAGCCCATGGTCCAACGTGTGTACTGGTTGAACTGGGCGCCGGCAAGGTTCGCGCCTTCCAGCTCGGCGTCGGTCACGATGGCTTCACTCAGGACCGCTCCACTCAAGTCAGCGCCCTTCAGATTAGCCCCGCGCAGGTTGGCCGCGAAGAGATTGGCCGCGTGGAGATGAGCGCCCTCCAGATTGGCCATAGCCAGGTCGGCGTTGCCCAGGTCTGCGCTGGTCAGATCGGCCCCCACCAGGTTGGCGCGCCCCAGGTTGCAGTTGCCCAGGTCCGAGCCGTGAAAATCGACGCCAGACAAGTCGGCGCCGTACAAACCCAGCGTCGACAGATCGCGGCGGCTGAGCAACGGCGTCAGGCCTTGGACCCTGGCTTGCCGCACGGTCTCTCTGACATCTTCTTCAGAGAAGAATTTTTGCATAGTCTTGCCTCACGGCGGGCCGGTTACCCGCATCCAAGTCTCAACGAAAGCTGGGTAGAAGTTTGGCCGCCTCTTGCATCGCGGCGATGTCGGCCTCAGGTCCCTTCAGCGCCTTGACCAACGGCACGCTGAGCTGGCGCACGTTGGCGCTGCTGTTGTCGGTCAGCACATGACGCACCCCATCGCGCAGCGCTTTGTCAACGTTTGGTTGAAGCAGGGCGCTAAGCACAGCCGGCATGGCTGGCTCCCCGATCAAAGCCAAAGCCGAGCCAGCGGCCCAGCGCACGCCGTGGTCGGGGTCGCTCAGCGCGCCAACCAGGGCGGCTATCGCATCCGCGGTCGGGTCGCTGGCCAGGTAATGCGCGGCCTCGGTGCGCTGGTGTTCTGGAAGCCGTTGGTTTTGTAAATCAAGAATTGCCTGCGCAGAGAACTCGATCATGGGTGTTCCTTTCGTGGGAGAGGTGTGACTGGCATCCCCATTATACCCAACATCAGCGGCAAGTAGAAGAATCGCGCCGCCCCAACGCCGAAGATTTCGACGTTTCTGCAGCTATAAACCCACTGGTTCACGAAGCCGGCAGACGTAGCGGTCGCGGGCGGATTAGCCGACGCGCTGACCGCGCTCGAAGCACACCAGGCCATGGCCGGCCTCCAGTCGCACCTGCACTGGCATACCCAAGGGATAGACGTCGGTGTGCGGCATGTGGCAGCGCAGGCTGCGGCCGGAAGGCAGCCGTACGCTGTAGTGCCACAGATCGCCGACGAACTCGGCCGTGCTGATCAAACCGTGGCTGGGGCCGCCGGCCGCCGGTGTCACCCGCAGATCGTGCGGCCGTACCATGGCCTCTGCCGGCCGGCCCAGGGGCAAGGCGCTGGCGGCCGGCAGCAGGCCAATCTCGCTGTCTAGCCCTGCGGCCGTGGCCTGAACGGGCAGGAAGTCGGCCGCGCCCATGAACTCAGCCACGAAGCGGTTCTGCGGCCGGTGATACACGGCATCGGGCGTGTCGATCTGCTCGACGTAGCCCTGGCGCATGACGGCCACGCGGTCGCCCAACAACAGCGCCTCCTGCTGGTCGTGGGTGACGAAGACAGCCGTGCTGCCGCTTTGCTGGAGAATGCGGCGCACCTCGCCGCGCATTTGCTGGCGCAGCTCCGCGTCCAGGTTGCTGAACGGCTCGTCGAAGAGGATCACGGCCGGCCGCGGGGCCAGGGCACGCGCCAGGGCCACGCGCTGCTGCTGGCCGCCCGACAACGCGTGGGGATACCGTCCGGCCAGCTCAGCCAGCTCCACCATCTGCAAGACCTCATCCACCCGGCCGGCCCGCTGCCGCTTGGGCAGGCGGTGCAGGCCAAAGGCCACGTTCTCAGCTACGGTCAGGTGCGGAAACAACGCGTAGTCCTGGAAAACCATGCCCAGGCCGCGCTGCTCCGGCGGCGTCGAGTGCGTGCGGTCGGCAACCAACTGACCGGCGATACGCACCACGCCGGCGTCGGGCTGCTCAAAGCCGGCCATCAGGCGCAGCGTAGTGGTCTTGCCGCAGCCGCTGGGGCCCAACAGCACCAGCAGCTCCCCCTGCATGACCATCAGCGACAGCCCTTTGACGTCGCCGTGGTCGCCGTGGACGTAGTTCTTGACCACGCAGTGCAGCTCGACCACCGGGGCCGGCGGAGATGTCGGATCAGGCATGGTCACGATCCTGGGAAACGATGAGGGTCACAGAAAGGGATGACACGGCCAGCAAGAGCAGGGCCGGCAGCGCGGCGCGGGCATAGAACGCCTCGGCCGTGGCGCTCCAGATTTGGGTGGCCAGAGTGGCGAAGCCGGTCGGCGCCAGCATCAACGTCAACGGCAGTTCTTTGATCACCGTCAGAAAGACCAGCGCCGCGCCGGCCAGGATGCCGGGCCGAGCCAGCGGCAGGGTCACGCGCAGGGAGGCGCGCAGGGGAGACAGCCCCAGGCCGCGCGCCGCTTCCTCCAGCCGCGGGCTGATCTGCACCAGCGCGCTGCGCGTTGCGCCCATGGCCTCGGGCAGAAAGCGCACGGCATAGGCGAAGACCAGCAGGGCCAGGGTCTGGTAGAGCCAGGGCGCGTAGTTGGCGCCGAAGTAGACCAGCGACAGCCCCACCACCACGCCGGGCAGACCGAAACCGATGTAGCTGGCCCGCTCCAGCCCGCGCGCCAACGGGGTGTGATAGTGCGCAGCCAGCGCGGCGATGGGCAGTCCTGCCAGCACCGTCACCGTAGCGGCCAATCCGGCCGCCGTGAGCGAATTGAGCACCGCACGGCCCAGACCTGGCCAGGTCTCGCCGCGCTCCAGCCCCAACGCCAGCCAGTCCAGCATGACGCCCACCGGCAGCGCCAGCGCCAGCAGCGCCACCGCTCCGACCAGCAGCAGCGCCGGCCAACGCCAGCGGCCCAGCACCACCGTCTTGAGCGGCCGGCTGCTGCTGCCGTGGGCGCGGTTGGTTCGCGTCCGCCCGCGCGCGCGCTGCTCAGCCCATAAGATAGCCAGGGTCGCCGCCACCAGCACCAGCGAGAGCAGCGCGGCATAGCTGCGGTCGAAGCTGGAGCGGTACTGCGTGTAGATAGCTTGGGTGAAGACGTTGGCGCGCAGCAGCGAGACCGCGCCGAAGTCGCTCAGGGTATAGAGCGCCACCAGCAGGCCGCCGGCCGCAATCGAGGGGCGCAGATGGCGCAGCGTAACCCGTCGAAAGACGCCCCAGGGGCCGTGGCCCAAGCTGCGGCCGGCCTCCTCCACGCTGGCGTCCAGGCGCCGCCAGCCCGCGCGCACAGTCAATAGGATGTAGGGGTAGGTGAAGAGGGTCAGGGTCAGCCAGGCGCCGGGCAAGCCGTAGATCTCCGGCAGGCGCTCGACCCCCAGCGGGGCCAGCCAACCTTGCACAATGCCGCGCGGGCCGAACATGGCCAGCAGGCTGAATGCGCCGACGTAGGAGGGCACCACCAGCGGCAGGATCATG
>JBFYTD010000262.1:0-4362 GCA_041300885.1 Anaerolineae bacterium
CGGCGTCGACCGGGTGTTGATCGTCGGGTCAGACGATGTCGGCCTGACGGTGATGCGCAACCTGATGGCCCAGCCGGAGCTGGGCTTCGAGGTCATCGGCTTCGTGGACGACGACCCAGAGCGGGGATCGACCAACATCGGCCGCTTCCAGGCGCTGGGCAGCACGGCCAACCTGCCCGCGCTGCTGCGCAGCCAGCAGGTGGACGAGGTGATCATCACCCTGCCCTGGCAGCAGCGCCGCCAGATTCTGGCCATCGCCAACCAAAGCGCGCGGGCCGGCGTCCGGCCGCGCATCGTGCCCGACCTGTTCCAGATGAGCCTGAGCATGGTGGACATGCAGAACGTGGCCGGCATCCCCATGCTGACGCCCAGCGATACCCAGCTCAGCCCCTGGGCGCGGCTTTTCAAGCGCGGCATCGACGTGCTGGGATCGGCGCTGGGGCTGTTGATCCTGTCACCGCTGTTGGCGATCGTCGCCGTTGCCATCCGCCTGGACAGCCCCGGCCCTGTGATCTTCAGCCAGCCGCGCGTCGGCCGCGATGGCCGGCTGTTCAAGGTCTACAAGTTCCGCACCATGGTTAAGGACGCCGACCAGATCAAGGATCAGGTGCGCCACCTCAACGAAGCTCAGGGTCCCATGTTCAAGATTCGCGACGACCCGCGCATCACCCGCATGGGGCGCTTTCTGCGCCGCACCAGCCTGGACGAGCTGCCACAGTTTTGGAACAGCCTGCGCGGCGACATGAGCCTGGTGGGGCCGCGGCCGGCGCTGCCGGACGAGGTGGCCGACTATGCCGACTGGCACCGCAAGCGGCTGGCCACAGCGCCTGGCATCACCGGCCTGTGGCAGGTCAGCGGCCGCAGCGACCTGCCCTTCGACGAAATGGTGCTGTTGGACATCTACTACATTGAGAACTGGTCGCCGCTGCTGGACCTGAGCATCCTGCTGCGCACCCTGCCCAGCGTGCTGGGGCGCAGCGGCGCCTACTAACCAACCCTCCAATCTACCAGTCTACCAACCACCCACTCACCCAACCATGCCACAACTCACCCCCCAAGATCAAGCCGCCTGCATCGATTTCTTGCGCGACCTGGTGCGCATCCGCAGCTTCTCCGGCGAGGAGGGCGAACTGGCCGCGCGCGTGGCCGAGGAGATGCGCCGGCTGGGCTTTCAGCAGGTCTACCGTGACCATGCGGGCAACATCATCGGCCGCGTTGGCAAGGGCGCGCAGCGCCTGCTCTTCGACGGCCACATGGACACCGTGGGCGTGGGCAACCCGGCCACGTGGCAGGACGACCCCTTCAGCGGCAGCGTTCAGGATGGTATGCTCTATGGCCGCGGCTCGGTGGACATGAAGAGCGGACTGGCAGCCATGATCTACGGCGTCAAGGCACTGATGGATGCCGGGATCACGCTCAAGGGCGAGATCATCGTCGCCGCCGTGGTGCAGGAGGAGCCGGCCGAGGGGGTTGCCATCCGCGCGCTGGTTGAAGCCGAGGGGCTATGGCCCAGCTTCGTGGTGCTGGGCGAGCCGACCAACCTCGACATCGCCCTGGGCCACCGCGGACGGGTCGAGCTGCGCGTCACCGCGGAGGGGCGCGCCTGCCACGGCTCCGCGCCGGAACTGGGCATCAATGCGCTGTACGCGGCCTCCAGAGTCATGTTTGGCGTCGAACTACTGGCCGGCCAACTGGGCGAGGATCTCAAACTGGGCAAGGGCAGCATCGCCGTCACCGGCATCGACTGCCCATCCAGCAGCCGCAACATGGTGCCCGATCACTGCGAGCTGATTATCGACCGGCGGCTGACCCTGGGCGAAACGCGCGAGCGGGCGCTGGCTGAGATCCGCCAGATCCTGGAGCGCGAGGGGGTGCGAGGCGATGTGTTCGTGGCCGAGCGCGAGACCCGCACCTATACCGGCCACGTCGACCGAGGCCAGGAATACTATCCCCCCTGGCTGATGCCCGAAGACTCACCCCTGGTCAAGTGCGCCCTGCGCGCCGTGGAGCGCGCCCTGGAACATAAGCCGCGGCTGCGCGTCTGGGGCTTCTCCACCGACGGCGCCTACACGCGCGGCGAGGCCGGCATCCCCACCATCGGCTTTGGCCCGGGCGACGACCGGCTGGCCCACACCGCCAACGAACAGGTACGGGTGGGCGACGTGCTGCTGGCGGCGCGCGGCTATGCCCAGATCGCGCTGGAGCTACTGGGCAAGCGATGATGCGCGACCGCCGCCTCTGGCTGCTGCTGGTCGTCGCGCTGGGGGTGCGGCTGCTGTTGATGCCGCTGCCCGACCCCTTCGACGCCGACCTGACCACCTTCTGGCTGCCGTGGATGGCCTACGGAGCTGAGAACGGCCTGGCTCAGTTGTACCAGAACGGCCAGCCGCTGGTCAACTACCCGCCGTTGTACTTGACGCTGTTGGTAGGAATGGGCAAGCTGTACGGTCTGCTGGTCCCTGGTTTTGAGTATACGCCCGTACAGAGCGTGCTGATCAAATTGCCGGCCGTGCTGGCCGACCTGGCCGTGGGGGCGCTGATCTATGCGGCCGCGCGGCAGATCGTCCGGATCCGGGATGCTTCGGCGCCTGCGGTCAGCATGACAGATGGCGGCGGCTGGTTCCCCCTGCTGGCTGCGACGCTGTGGCTGCTCAACCCCGCCATCATCTACGTCAGCTCGTTCTGGGCGCAGGTCGATTCGATCCACACCCTGTGGATGCTGGCCGCGCTGCTGGCGGCGCTGGCGCGGCGTTGGGGCTGGAGCGGTGTGCTGATGGGTCTGGCGCTGCTGACCAAGCTGCACGCCATCGTGCTGCTGCCGCTGCTCTTCGTGTTGGCATGGCGGCACAGCCTGCGAGCCGTCGCCGTGGGCGCGCTGGGGCTGGCCGGGACGTTGGCGCTGGGCCTGCTGCCCTTCCTCTTGAACGGCGCGCTGGACAACGTGCTGGCGGTCTACTTCGGCGCAGTCGGCTTCTACCCCAAGCTGTCGGTCAACGCCTTCAACGGTTGGTTTCTGGTGCAAACCCTCAGCGCGCAGATGTTCGGACGCGAGCTATTGGACTCGGCGCGCGTCGTGGGGCCGATCACCCTGCGCTGGGTCGGGCTGGGGTTGCTGGCCGGCTACAACGTCCTGCTGCTTGGCTTGTTGTGGCGCCATCTGAAGCCAATCCAAGCAGCAGACGGCGCGGGATCGACAGACCGCGCTGGGCTGGCTGCTCCTGCCCGGCTGCTCGTCTTCTTTGCCGCGGGCCTGCTGGTCTTCGGCTTCTTCAGCCTGGCTACGGAGATGCACGAGCGCTATGGACTGCCGGCGCTGGCCTTTCTGGCGCTGCCGGCAGCTTGCAGCCGCCGCGTGCTGTGGCCCTACCTGCTCTTGACGGCGGTGTGGTGCCTCAACCTGCTGCGGATGCTGCCGTGGGGGCCGGGTATCTTCAACCTACTCCAGAGCATCCCCGGCGACCGGCTGCTGGTCTCGCTGGCCAGCGTGGGCCTCTTCATCTGGCTGTCGCTGCTCTACCTGCGCGCGGCCAGACGGCAGCCCAGCGCGGGACGGACCAGTCCAGGGATTGGGGGGACAGGCTGATGCCCGATCGACGCCTGTCCTTATGGGTGGTATTCGGGGCAGCGCTGGCCGTGCGGTTGGTGCTCATGCCGCTGCGCGAGCCGATCGAGTTCGACCTGACCTATTTCTGGCTGCCGTGGATGAACTACGGCGCCGAACACGGCCTGGTGCAGCTTTACCTGCACGGCGAGCCGCTGGTCAACTATCCGCCCTTTTTCATGACGCTGCTGGTGGGGCTGGGCAAGGTCTACGCACTGCTGGTCCCCGGCCTGGAGCACACCCCGCTGCAAAGCGTGCTGATCAAGCTGCCGGGCGTCGCTGCCGACATGGCGGTGGGCGCGCTGCTCTACCTGGCCGCCACGCAGATCGAGCGGCTGCTGGGGCGAAGTTCCCGTCTGCCGCTGCTGGCCGCGGGGCTGTGGCTGTTGAACCCTGCCGTCATCTACGTCAGCTCGGTCTGGGGCCAGGTCGACTCGATTCACACCCTGTGGATGATGGCTGCGTTGCTGGCTGCCCTGCACAAGCGCTGGGGCTGGAGCGGGCTGTTGATGGGACTGGCGCTGCTTACCAAGCTGCAGGCGATCATCGTGGCGCCGCTGCTGGTGCTCCTGGCTTGGTGGAGCGGATGGCGCAGCCTGGCGCGCTGGTGCGGCGCGGCCGCGGCCATGTTTGTCGCGGGCCTGCTGCCACTCTGGGCCAGCGGCGCAGGGCAGGCGATCATCGACGTCTACTTCGGGTCGGTGGGCATCTATCCAGCCATGAGCATGAACGCCTACAACCCCTGGTTCATCGCGCATATC
>JBFYTD010000263.1:0-4342 GCA_041300885.1 Anaerolineae bacterium
AGCGAGGCGCGCTCCTCGACTATGGCCGCCTGCTGTTCCTGCAACGATGCCAACTGGCTGCGCAGATCGGCCAGCTCGGCGTCGCGCTCGGTCAGTTGCGCCTCGGCATCGACCTTGGCGGTGGACAGCTCTTCCAGTTGGCCTTGCAGCGCCAGGATCTGGCTGCTGGCATCGGCCAACTCAGCATCCTTGTTCTCAAGGGCGGACACGGCGGCCACGCCTGCGCCGACTGCGCCGAGTCCAACGGCTCGCGAGCCAAGCACGCGCTCCGATTCCTCTTCGATTTGCGCCAGGTCGGCTTGAGCGGTTTCCAGTTGCGCCTGAGTGGCCTGCAGGGTCTGCTCCAACTCGGCCTTTGCGCTGTTGGCAGCGTCCAGTTGAGTCTGAAGGTCAGCCATCTGAGCGCTCAGTGAATCAATCTGAGCCGTCAACGCCTCGATTTGGGCTTGAGTCTCGATCTCAGCCTGCTCTTTGAGCGCCAGCGCAGCCTCGGCGCCGGCCACCTTGGCTGCTAACTCGTTGACCTGACCCTGAAGGTTGAGCGAGTAGTCGTTGTAGCTGGCCAGCTCGCCCGCCTTCTCTTCCAAAGTAGCCTCGAGCGCCGCCTTCTCTTGGCTGAGCCCGTCGAGTTGAGCCTGAAGGTCCACCAGATTGCTGTTGTTGCGATCGACCAGCGCGACGACGCCTGTCACCAGGGCTGTCAGGCCGACGACCTTGCCGGCAGCGGCCGCGTCTTCGCCCTCGCCAGCCTCACTTTCGCCAGCCTCACTTTCGACCGCCTCACCTTCGACCGCCTCACCTTCAACCACTTCGGCTTCAACCGCTTCAACGACTTCGGGCTGAGGCAGATACTCGGCCGGTACGATCTCCTGCAAGCGGTTGACCGCATCCTGCATCTGGCCTTGCAGGTCGTTCAGCAGGCCGTCGCGTTCGCCCACCTGCTGTTCCAAACCAGCCGTCATGGTCAGCGCTGTGGCAAGCTGCGTCTGCACATCGGCGGTCTGGGCGTTGAGCGCTTCGATTTGAGCGTTGAGCTCTGCGATCGACTGTTCCTTTTCGCCCAGGGCGCCTTCCAGGCTGGCGCGCTGTTCTTCGACCGCGGCCAGCAGCCCGCTGGCTTCTTCAGCCTCGTGGCTCTTTTGCTGGCTCAGATCCACGGCAGCGGCCACACCAGCGACCATGGCGCCCAGGCCCAGCATCTTCGGCGCAGCGCTGCGGGTGACCATTTCGCCATCCTCGCCCATCTCTTCGGCTGGCGTTTCTTGGCCCGCCTCTTCGGCTGGCGCTTCCTCATCGGCTGAGGCGATCTGGGCCAGCACGTCTTTAGGCAGCACGGTCCGCAATTGTTGGCCCACACTGTCGATCTGCTGGTTCAGCTCGGCCAGCTCGCCCTCGCGCGCTATAAGCTGCTCCTCGGCCGCGACTCTGGCCGCCAGCGCCGTATCGATCTCTGCTTGCAGCGCAACCGTCTGCTCCTTAAGCTGTTCGATTTGAGCGTTCAGCCCCTCAGACTCTGCCTGCAAGCTCTCGACCTGGTTCTGCAGATCTTCCAGCGTCTGCACCTTTTCGCCCAAGTCAGCTTCCAGCGCCATTCGGGCCGAACTGGCTGCTTCCAGGTCAGCCTGGATAGCAGCGGCGCGGCTGTTGGCCTCATCGGCCAGCGCATCGCTCTGCTGGCTGCGTTCCAGGAGGGCCGAGCCGGCGGCCGCCAGCGCGCCCAGCCGCATCGCTCGACGCTGGCGCGGGTCTGGCGCTGGTTCTTCGGGGATCTGGGCCTCAACATCTTCCGACAGCGCTGGCTCCTCGGCTGGCGCCGCGGGGATCTGCGCGGTGGCCTCTACAGGCAGGGCAACCTCCAGATCAGCTTGAAGGCTGGCCAAGCGATTGTCGATGTCGTTCAACTCGGCTTCGCTGACCTTCAAGTTGTCTTCCGCCTGGGCGCGCGCCAGAGCAGCCCTTTCCAGCTCCCCTTGCAGGCTTTCCAACTCCCCTTGCAGGCTTTCCAACTGCGCCTGGAGCAGATCGACGTCAACTGCGCTGGCGCCGTCCTCTACCAAGCCTGCTGGCTGCTCAACCTGCCACTGGGCGAGCTGGTCCTGAAGGGCCGAAATCTGCCGATCACGCTCGACCAACTGGCCGTGAAGGTCGATGCGTTCATCCTTGGCCAGCTCAAGCTCGGCGCGCAGCGAGCCGACGTCGGGCAGCGAGCTCCCGGTCCTCGCCGCTTCGATCCATTCGGGCGGCAACACAGAAACGATGCTCATCAGATCATCATATTCTTTGTTGCGCCTTGCCAGGGCCGTTGCCAGCTCGGCGCCGGCCGATGTCAGAAAGCTGAGGCTGGCGCGCATGGCCGGCATCTCGGCGGGATTGGCCTTGGCCAGGATCTCGCTGACCGCTCGCGCCTCGCTTTCAGTGCTTCCGCGTTGGGGCAAGGTTTGCATAAGTGTCCTCCTACGCCGGACAGAGGGCTATCGTACGAGCGCAAATTGCTTGCGGCGTTCGACAGCCCAGATTGACGGGGGTCAACGAGTTGACACCTTGCCCGCTCTCATCGCGTCCAACTCAGCCGTCAGCGCCGCAATGCGGTGGTTAGCCTGGTTGAGGGACTCCTCCTTCATCCGCAGCATGGTTGAGGTCAACAAGGCCAACTCTCCCGCGACATCGCCGCGTGCATTCTGCAGTTTGCCATCCAGATCCGAGTTCAGAGAACTGAGGGAAACCACATCCCGCCGCAGCTCAGCCAGTTCTGACTGCGTCGCAGCCAGCAAGCTCTGATGCTCCATCAGTTCGCGCTGCAGTTTGACCGCCCGCAGATAGGCCTCGTTCAACGCCACTTCTTTGTTCGCCATCATATCGGCCGCAGAAGCAAGCTCATTCCTGGTCGTTCCCAGGTCGACGGTGGCGGACTCCAGGCTGGCCCTATAGGCATCACGCTCTTGTTGGGTTTGCTCGAACTGGCCAAACAGGCTGGCATAGTCGCCGCGCAACTGCTCATTCAACCCTTGCAATTGCTCCAGCTCGGCGGAGCGCTCGATGATACTGGCGTCCAGGGCGCCCTTCTGGCTGGTGGCAGCCTCCAAATCGGCCTGCGCGGCAGCCAACTGGCCCTGCAAGCTGTTGAAGCGCACCTGCTGAGTCTGGAGATCGGTCTTTGCGTCATCAGCTTGCTGTCGGGCTTCTTTGACAGCTTTGTCGCTGGTCGCAAGTTTGCTGTTCAGTTCGGTCGCCGTGGCCTCATGGGCTTTGACGCGGCCTCGCATTGGCAGGTAAAAAACCAGCCAACCGAAAATCAAGCCGATGACGCCGCCGATGAGCAAAGGCTGCCAGTAGGTCGATAACCAAGTCGCAATGTCCATTGTAGCCTCCTAGCGCGGAACGAAGATAGGTGAGGAGAGAAATACGTAACAAACGCATTATATGCACGGTTCATACGTTTGCAAACTAAGCGTGCAGCATACGAGGCGCTGCGCTCGCGCTTCGATTTTATGTCAGTGGGGTCAACGTCCCCAGGCCCATCATCTCGGCCGAGTCAAGATCATTGCGCCTGGCTTCGAGGCCTTGATCAAAATGCTGGGGGACTGCTTGGGCGACCTCGTCCAGCGCCTCCGCCGGAATCGCAAACTGCTGCACCGAGCCGCCCGCGTTCGCCAGTTGCGCAGCCGTTGGGGCCATCTCGAACTCGTCCACGGCCACGACGACGCCGACTTTGCCCGCATCCAACCGCGCGCCGATCTCCTGCACAGCGGCTTCGTCCAGGTTGAATGACTTTTTGAAGAACGCGCCGATCGCGCCGCCCAACGTACCGCCGGTGGCGGCTGCGCCCAACAATGCAACGGGACCCAGAGCGGCCGCCATGGCGCCCAGCACAATACCCACCACAGCACCCTTGCCCGCGTTGCGCGGCACTTGCGTCTTGATCTCGCCTTCTTCCTTGTAGACGATTCCAATTGCGCCTAGCTTGACCTCCTTGTTGGCGTGGTCCCAATCCTTGAGCGCGCTGGCGGCAACTTCAGCGGCTTCTCGGCTTGAGAAGAAAGCCATGACGACATGTTCGTTTTTGTTACCAGACATTTACAGACTCCTTGTTTTGAGTTTGACAGGTGGTTTGGGCGGGCGCCAGTCAGGCGCCTATGTTGGCCCTGATCCTAATGATAACACAGAGCCGGGAACGGTACAATGGCCCATAGGTACCAGAAATGGTGCAAAAAATCTTGGTCTGGTCACGAATCGATCGCAGCAAACCACAAAAACAACAACGCCCGCACGGTCAACTGCTGCCAGTAAAGCCGTGCGGGCGCTGAGTCACTTTTCGACGCTTCTGTCTAAGTGTTACATCGTT
>JBFYTD010000021.1:0-11699 GCA_041300885.1 Anaerolineae bacterium
CCCGGCGCGGTGGGCATCCTAACCAGCGGGTTAGTGCGCCGGGACGAGGCTTTTCGCGTAGCGACTGCCTATGCCATGGCAAGTTTTCTGCATCCTCACTGGTATGAACCTGAGGCGAGGAGATCGAATGGCCAGAATTAGTAAGTTGCAACAAGTGGTGCTGTTCGGTTTGATCGTGGCGCTGCTGGCCGGTTGCGCTGCTCCGTTGACTGCTGCGCCGCAGGTGATGGTGACGCGCGTGCCGTTGGAAGTGGCGAGGATGGCTGAGCCGGCCACTCCTACCGCCATGCCCCCGTTGCCAGGCGGCGTCAGCCGCACCATCACGGCCACGATGCCAACGTTGACAGGAGCGCAGACCGACCTTGAGGGTATGGATGCTGGAGAAGGGGAGCCGCCTTCTGACAGCGCTCCGCCCGTCATGACGACCGCTGTGGTCGAAGATCCCTCGTTGCGCACCTTGCAGCGCACGCGCAACGTTCTCCTCATCGGCACTGATCAGCGTGATCTGGAATCCGTCGGTCGCACGGACACTATCATGGTGTTGGCTATCGACGAGGCCAACAACCGCGCGTCTCTGATCAGCTTGCCGCGTGATTTGTATTTGCCAATCCCTGGGGTTGGCTACAGCCGTATCAACACGGCTTTTGCCTTTGGCGAGGAGCGTCAGCCGGGCGGCGGGCTGCCGTTGCTGATGAGCACCATCGAACGCAATTTTGGCATCCCAATTGAGCGCTATGTGCGCATCGATTTTTCCGGCTTCGAGGGTGTGGTCGATGCCTTGGGCGGGGTGGACGTGGTGGTGGACTGTCCTTTGTACGATGAATTGATCTATCGCTACTTCCAGGTTTACACGCTAGAGCCGGGCAGTTACCGCATGAACGGCGAGCAGGCGCTCTATTATGCCCGTTCGCGCAAGACCACCAACGACTTCGACCGATCCCGCCGTCAGCAGCGCGTGTTGCTGGCGATTCGTAAACGCGTCCTGGAAGGCAACCTGCTGCCGCGCATTCCGGCGCTCTGGCTGGCCATGCGGGACATTGTCGATACCAATCTCAGTCCGGCTGATATCGCGAGCCTGGCTAAGCTGGGCGCGACGCTAGAGGGCGACGATCTGTATGGGATGGTGATTCGTTATCCACTGGTCGACGACTGGGTCACCCCCCAAGGCGGCATGGTGCAGTTGCCTGATCTGCCGGCCATCAACAATGCCCTGGACAACGTCTGGGAGCGCGCGCCCATCCAGGCCACCAACGACGAAGAGCGCCTCTGCCCCTAGTCTAGTCGAACACAACTTCTTCCTTGCCGCTCAGCTTCTCCTGCACCTTGTCGATGATCAGATCCAGATGCAGGCCGTTGTCCACGAAGTTCAGGTTGTCGGCCGGCACGGTCAGCACGGGACAGAGATCGAAACGCTGAATCCAGTCCTCGTAGAGGTCGTTCAACTGCGCCAGATAGAGCGGGGAGATGTCCAGCTCGTAGTCGCGGCCGCGCCGCTGAATACGATACAGCAGTGTATCCACGGACGCGCGCAAATAGACCACCAGGTCGGGAGGCGGCAGAAAACCCGTCAACACCTCGTACAGCTCACGGTAGCTGTGATAGTCGCGCGCCTGCATGTTGCCCTGATTGTACAGATTACGCGCGAAAATTTCGGCGTCTTCATAGACGCTGCGATCCTGCACCACCGAGGTGGGGTGGTCCAGCAGTTGGCGGTGGTGGCGCAGCCGGCGGCTGAGGAAGAAGATTTGCGACTGAAAACTCCAGCGCGGCATATCGGCATAAAAGTCAGCCAGGTAGGGGTTGTCGTCCACTGCCTCGGGGAATGGCATCCAGCCCAGCCGCTGGCTGAGCAAGGCCGTCAGGGTCGATTTGCCGACGCCTACGTTGCCGGCGATGGCGACGAAGCGTTTGTTGATCATGAGTCTCCTCGCAGGACGGGCGCGCCGCTTGGTTCCAAAGCTGGCTCCAGGTCGGGAAATGCCTGCTGATACGGCCCGCGTTGCAAGGCCGTGCGCACCAGGCCGACGATGTGATGGCGATCCTCAGTCCGAGACACGAAGTCCAGTTCACTGGTATCGATGGTCAGCAGCGGCGCCTGACTGTAGTCGGCGAAGAAGCGCTCGTAGGCCACCCGCAAATCGTCGATGTAAGCGCGTGACATGGTGCGCTCGTAGGAGCGATCGCGCACGGCGATACGGTTCATCAATACGTCGGTGGCTGCCCGCAGGTGGATCACCAGCGCCGGCTGGACGATCTTCTCGGCCAGGGCCGCGTGGACCAGTTCGTAGACCGCCAGTTCGTCTCCGCCCAGGTTGAGGCGGGCGAAGAGCCGGTCCTTCGCGAACAGGTAGTCGCAGACCAGCGAATGGCTTTCCAGAATGCGGTTGACCACATCGTGCTGCTGCCGATAGCGGCTGAGCAGGAAGAAGATCTGGGTCTGGAAGGCGTAGCGGGTGCGGTCCTGGTAGAAGTCCGACAGAAATGGGTTTTCCTCGAAAACCTCCAGCAGCAACTGGCCGCCCAACTGCTCCTGCAGGATGCGAGCCAGGGTCGTCTTGCCGACGCCGATGGGTCCCTCGACGGCTACGTAGAAGTGGGTGTTTTGCATGGTGGGGTGGTGGGAGTGTGAAGATGGGCTAACGCGACTGTGCGGCCGGCAAGCAGGCGTTGGTTTCGACACTTGCGCCTGCGCGCAGTGCAAATGTACGGCGCAGACGCCTACGCAACCAACGCGTACTTGCCGACAGCGCAATTAACTGCCGCTAAGCATACACCGTACCAGTGGTTGAGTCAAAGTCCGTACGCTGTGCTGAAACCTTCTCAGGGCGCTAAGCGTATGGTACAATGCAAGGCAATCAGTCGCTCAAGCGACATCTCGGCGCTTACATGGGCGCCCGGCACTTGTGCGACAGTTATTGTGTGAAGGCTAGCGTGTGGTCAATCGCCGGGCGGCTGAATCGTCCCTGCTGTGCCCGGCGCCACAGCGTTGTTTCGTCAGTCGGAGCATTCAGTGAGCAATACCGAACAACAGGAACTGCAGTGGATCGCAGCCGCCCGGCGCGGAGATCGCAACGCGTTCAGCAAGCTGGTGCAGGCCTATCAGCTCCCCGTGTTCAATCTGACCTATCGCATGCTGGGCAACGCCCAGGAGGCCGAAGACGCCGCCCAGGAGGCTTTTCTGCGCGCCTACAAGCGGCTCAGCACCTACCAACCGGACAAGAAATTTAGCAACTGGATTCTTTCCATTGCTTCGCATTACTGCATCGACCTGCTGCGGCGGCGACGCTTTCAGTGGCTATCGATCGATGACGATCCGGTGATGGAATGGCTGTCCAGCGACGAGGAGCAGCCTGATGACGCAGCGCTGCGCGGTGAGCGGGCCGAGGAGGTCCGGGCGCTGCTGGAGCGGCTCGATCCCAGCTATCGGGCGCCGTTGGTGCTGCGCTACTGGCACGATCTGTCGTATAAAGAGATCGCCACCATGCTGGACCTCACCGAGCCAGCCGTCAAGACCCGCTTGCACCGGGCGCGCTTGCAGATGGCAGCTTTGTTGGAAGACAAGGCGCCGGCCGCCGTGCATCCGCTGGCCGCACGCAGTCCGGAGGGCGCAGTTCCCGCTCGCCCGTCAAGCGCGCTGCACGTCACAGGACAGGCGGCTCTGGCGGCATGAAGGAAACCCCGTATATGGACACCATGACACAACACAGCATGGAACACGACTATTCGGCGCTGATGTCGCTGGCGCTGGACGGGATGTTGAGCGCCGACGAGGCGAGCAATCTGGACCAGCATCTGCTGGCCTGCACCGCCTGCCAGGCTTCCTGGAACAAGTGGCAGCGTATCGCTCACGTCCTGACGGTCGAGCCGTTTGCCGGGCCGCCGCAGGGCTTCGCGCTGCGCCTCGACCACGCTATGGTGCGCGATGAGCAGCGCCACGAGCGCATGTTGGCTGGCCTGGTGCTGGCCGGCGGCACGACGCTGGTCCTGGCGCTGATCGTGCTGGGGACAGCGCTCACCACTGCCTTGTGGATGGCCATTGCGCCGCCCGCGCGCGTCCAGCTCGTCGAGACACTGGGCTTCGCCGGGCAGTTTGCTGCGCTGGTTTTCCAGAACCTGGCCTCGATCCGTGACGGCGTCGCCGCCCTGCTGCCCGACCCCGTGATCATGTTGGTGGTCTGTCTGGCCTTGATGGTCATCAGCGCCGTTTGGGTCAGGTTGGTATTTTTCGGCGCACGGGCGGCAAGCGGCGAGCGTTAGACTTCGGCAGAAGGAGTTGCAACCATGTCTCACCGAAAAGCTGGTATCTTGATGCTGTTTGTGCTGGCGCTGCTGGCGGTGTGGGTGGCGCCTGTGGCAGCCCAGGGAAGCGATCCCGGCAAGCTGGTGCTGGGCGGAACGTATACGCTGTCCTCGGGCCAGCAATTGCGCGGCGATCTGGGCGTTGTCGGCGGTATGGCCACGGTGGAAGAGGGCGCCACCGTCGACGGCGATGTCATGGTGGCAGGCGGGACCCTGCGCGTCGCCGGCCGCATCAACGGCGATATCGCCGTCTTTGGCGGCGCCGTAACGCTGGAGCGATCGGCCTACGTGGATGGCGATCTGGTCAACATCGGCGGTTCGGTGCAGCGCAGTGCTGGCGCCACCGTGACCGGCGACGTGCGCGAGGGCGACGAGTTCGAACTCCCCATGGGGCCGGGCCCGCTGTTCTTGCCTGGTATGGATCGCTTCACCCCTGGCCCCGAGGTCGATGTTCAGCAATCGCCTGGCCAATGGTTGGCGCTGGCGTTGTTGCGCATGATCCGCACCGTGATCATGATCCTGGCCCTGGCCGCGCTGGCGTTGGTTGTGGCCCTGCTGTGGCCAAAGGGAATTGAGCGCCTCGGCACAACAGCGATGCATCAACCTGTGCTGGTGGTTTTGGTCGGCCTGCTGAGCTGGGTCGTCGGCCTGGGACTGTTCGTCGTGCTGATGGTGACCTTCTGTCTCATTCCCATCGCGCTGCTGCTGGCGTTGGTGCTGGCGGCGGCGGCGCTGCTGAGCTGGGTCGTGGCAGGCTGGCTGGTCGGCCGCAAGCTGCTGGCCGTGCTGAACCTGCGCAACGCAACGGTGGTCATCGAGGCCGTCGTGGGCACGTTGGTGCTGGCCGTGATCTACTTCCTGTTCGGCATCATCCCCTGCACCGAGTTCATCGTTGGCCTGCTGATCGTCAGCCTGGGTCTGGGCGCCATCGTGCTGACGCGCTTCGGCACGCGGCCCTATCCTGCGGCCGTTGCGGCCTCTGCGACCGCTGCGCCGCTCGCCGATCAGGCTGCTCTGCCGGCCGGCGACGAGCCACAACCGCCGCAGTTGACCGGGCCCTAATCGGCCCCCGGTGTAAGGTGTCCCCGTCGGGCCGGTAGTCCACAACCTGACGGGGACACCCGTTGGATCAGTCCTTGTCCCCGGTGCGCAATTTCGTTGGGATCGACCTCGCCCACGGCGCCCTACACCTGGCCGCGTCCTGCCTGCGCCATCCTTTGCATAAACTCTGGGGGGGTGTGGTATAATCGCCCCTGCTGTGAGCGACCAACACCCATTGCCCGCGGCGGCAGCCGCAACCGATCAAGCTGAGCACGAGAGTTTCGTTGCCCTGCGCCTTTGGCTGGCGGGTTCGCCCTGGCGGCTGAGTGGCGGCTGGCTTCTGCTGGCTGGGTTGATGGCAGCGGCTGGCCAGCAGGTCTGGAGCGGGCCGTGGCTGGCGGTGCTGCTGGCGCTGGCCCTGACCGAGGTCGTGTGGGGCGCGCTGTGGTGGCAACTGGCGTCACCCCAGGCCTGGCCGTTGCACGGCGCGCGTCACAGGCCCGCCTTGCCCTACATCCAGCCGGACAGCCCGGCCGGCCGTCTGTTAGGCTGGCCCAAGCCGGGAGCCGCGGCTGCCGTAGCCCGGGCTGGTTTGCCGCTGGCCGCGCTGGCCCTGCTGCTAGCTCTGGCCATCAACCGGCTGGCATTGTTCCTGACAGGACTGGCGTTGCTGGCCGTGCTGCTGGGGATGGCGGCGCAGCGGGCGCGGCTGGGCGGGCTGCTTGGCTGGCTACAGGCGATGGTGCAAATCGCGCTGCCTTTCGCCCTGGGTGTGTCCTTGGCTGGAGCGTGGCCGCCTGAGCCGCAAGGAGCCTTTTTGGTGGGTCTCGTCCTTGGCTACACCTTGCTGGCGCGCGCGCTGGTTTCAACGTTGCCTGAAACGCCCACGGCTCCCATGCTCCACCTGTTGATCGCCGCGGCGGGCTTGGCCGCCATCCTGGCCGTGCTGTTGGCTGCGCGACTGCCCCTGGCAGCCGGCGTCGTAGGGCTGCTGGCTGTGGCGCCGCTGCTGTTGCTGGCCCGCAGCGATGGTCGTCCGTCACGCTCCGCGCAGCCTTGGCTGCTAGCTGTCGTATTGCTGTCGGCGGCGGCCGTCGGCTTGGGCATCGGCTGATGCCCATCTGGCTTTGGCTGTTGGCGGCGACAGGGGCCATTCTGGCCGCTGGTGTCATCTATTGGCTGCTGGTGGTGTCCGAGGGCGCTTTCCTCGGTTCCAGCACTGTGACGGCGCTGTACAATCGGGTTGCCCGGCGCTATGACAGCATCAAGCAGTTCGACGACGAGGACGAAGCCTATTTCCTGGGCCGGCCCGTCGCCCGTTTCCTGGCCGACCTACCTGATACACCCGCTGACCCGCCCTGGCTGCTGGATGTGGCATCGGGCACCGGTCGCCTGCCGCTGGCCGTGTTGCGCGCCAGCGCAGGGGGCTGCCGGGTCGTGGCGCTGGATCGGGCTGCTGCCATGCTGGCTGAGGCGCAGCGCAAACTGGGCGAGCAAGACTGGCCCGGCGTGGTATACCTGGCGCACGACGCGGCTCAACTGCCCTTCGCCGACGAGCAGTTCCCGGTGGTGACCTGTCTGGAGGCGCTGGAGTTCATGCCGGAGCCTGCGGCCGCGCTGGCTGAGCTGTTGCGCGTGGCCCGGCCGGGCGGCCTGCTGGTGCTGACCAACCGCATTGGCCGGGATGCCCGGCTGATGCCGGGCCGGACTTTCACCCGCGACCGCTTCAGCGCCACACTGCGTTCGCTGGGTGCGGCCGGCGTGGAGATCATGCCCTGGCAGATGGACTACGACCTGGTCTTCGCCGTCAAACAGGGCCAGCCGGCGGTCAGTGATGCCGGCGACTGGAGCGAAAGGCTCCAGTGCCCGCGCTGCGGCGCCCGGCCCCTGTTTGAAGCTGGCGCTGGACCAGACGCTTGGGCTTGTCCGGCTTGCACCTGGCGACTGGTTGGCAGCGATGGCTTTTGGAGGTACGATGGTTACGCTCGCGGCAATAACCTTGGACGATGAGCTGATGACGTTCATCGATGCAGCCAACGCCCAGTTGGCTGCGTTGGGCTACACGGAACACGGCCGGCGGCATGCCGGTCTGGTAGCCCAGGTGGCGGGCGACATCCTGCACCAGCTTGGCAGCACAGACGCTCAGGTGGAGCTGGCGCGCATCGCCGGGTATCTGCACGACGTGGGCAACCTGATCCACCGGCAGGCGCATGCGCTGTCGGGCGCGTTGATCGCCATGCAGGGCCTGCGCCGCCTGGGCATGGCGCCGGCCGACGCAGCAATAGTGATGGCGGCCATCGGCAACCACGAGGAGGAGCGCGGCGTGCCCGTCTCGCCGGTGGCGGCGGCCGTGGTGCTGGCCGACAAGGCCGACGTCCATCGCAGCCGCGTCCAGAATCCCGACCAGGACGCCTTCGACATCCACGACCGCGTCAACTACGCCGCCACTGACTCGTCGGTGGAGGTTCAGGTCGGCGCACGGGTGATTGTGCTGCGTTTGACGATCGACGTCAACGTGGCCAGCGTTATGAATTACTTCGAAATCTTCCTGTCGCGCATGGTTATGATGCGCCAGGCGGCTGCAGTGCTGGGCTGCGACTACCAGTTGATCATCAACGACGTGAGGCTTTCCTGATGCGTATTGCACGAGCCCGGCTCGCTTCGGGCGAAATCTGCTACGGCCGGCTGGATGGCGATGGGTTCCGGCCACTCGACGGCTCTCCCTTCGTCCAGCCGGTACACGAGCTGGCGCCGGCCGGCCCGGCTGAGCCGCTGGGCGCATGGACGCTGCTAGCCCCCTGCCAGCCCAGCAAGATCGTCTGCATCGGCCGCAACTACGCGGAGCACGCGGCCGAGCACGGCGCTGAGGTGCCTGCTGAGCCGCTAGTCTTCCTCAAGCCGCCCAGCGCAGTCATCGGTCCCGACGAGGCAGTGATCCTCCCGCCGCTCAGCCAGCGCGTCGAGCACGAAGGCGAGTTGGTGGTGGTGATCGGCCGGCGGGCGCGCCACCTGCGGGTTGAGAACGCGCTGGATGTGGTGCTGGGCTACACCTGCGGCAATGACGTCACGGCGCGCGACCTGCAGCGCAGCGACGGCCAGTGGAGCCGCGCCAAGGGCTTCGATACGTTTTGCCCGCTGGGACCGTGGATCGAAACCGAGTTGGACTGGCGCGCGCAGCAGGTGCAGTGCCTGGTCAACGGCCAGGTGCGCCAGTCGGGCAGCACGCGCGCCATGATTTTCGGCGTCCCCGAGCTGCTGGCCTACGTCAGCGCCGTGATGACCCTGGAGCCTGGGGACGTGCTGATGACCGGCACGCCCTCCGGTGTGTCGCCGCTGCACGCGGGGGACAGCGTGACCGTCGCCATCAGCGGCATCGGCGTTTTGAGCAACCCGGTGCGTGCAGCGTGAAGACTGAGACGCGAGAATGTATCCAGTTTTCGTACAATGACCTGAGTTTCGTGTAGTCAAAAAGACTATGCCTACCAACTCTCTAATTGACCATCAACAAAGCAAAACGCTATGCGAATCGCCGGATGGCGCCGGCGCACTGCCTGGAAACCAGAGATGCTGCTAACCTTGCAGGTATCGTCTCCTCACTGCCTTGAGAAGAAAGAATCATGTCAAAACCGATTGTAGCCCTGGTAGGGCGGCCCAATGTGGGCAAATCAACACTGTTCAACCGTATCGCCGGCGAGCGCATTGCCATCGTGGAGGATCTGCCGGGCACGACACGTGACCGGCTGTATGCCGACGCCGAGTGGACCGGTTCGCCCTTTACGCTGGTCGATACCGGCGGTATCGAGTTGGTGCAGGGCGACGCCAATGCCCGTCGTGGCAGCGCGCCGCTCAGCGTCAGCTCGGCCGACTTTCGGCGCGAGATTCGCGAGCAGGCCCAGATCGCCATCGACGAGGCCGACGTGATCGTCTTCCTGGTGGACGCCAAGGAGGGCGTGACGGCCGGCGATCAGGACGTGGCCGACGTGCTGCGGCGCAGCAAGAAACCGGTGGTGATGGCTGCCAACAAGGCTGACAATCCCGCTCGCAGCATGGCCGCGGTGGAGTTTTATGAGCTGGGCCTGGGCGATCCGCACGACATCTCGGCGCTGCACGGACTGGGGGTGGGCGATCTGTTGGACCTGATCGTCGAGAGCTTCCCCACGGCCGACGACGAAGAAGAGGATGAAACGCTCAAGATCGCGATCATTGGCCGGCCCAACGTCGGCAAATCCTCACTGCTGAACGCGCTGCTCGGCCAGGAACGCACGATCGTGAGCGAGATTCCTGGCACGACGCGCGACGCAATCGACATGCGCCTGACGTGGGAAGGGGAGCCGGTGGTGCTGATCGACACGGCGGGCATCCGCCGCCGCGGCCGCGTCGAACAGGGCGTTGAGAAGTACAGTGTGATGCGCGCGCTGCGGGCGGTGCAGCGCAGCGACGTCGTCGCGCTGGTAATCGACGCCGCGCAGGGGTTGACCGCCCAGGACGCCCACGTGGCGAGCTACGCCTTGGACGAGTGGAAGGGCATCATGCTGGTGATCAACAAGTGGGACCTGGTGGATAAAGAGTCCAACACGATGAATGAGTACACCCGCGAGCTACAGGCCAACTTGAAGTTCATCGACTATGTGCCCATGCTGTTCATATCGGCCCTGACCCGCCAACGCGTCCACAAGGTTATCCCTCTGGCACGGCACATCCAGGCCGAGCGCACCACGCGCATTCCCACCTCAGCCCTCAACAAGCTGGTGCAGGATGCGGCCGTCAAGCACCGGGCGCCCAGCAAAACCGGCAAGCAACTGCGTTTCTACTACGCCAGCCAGGTGGAGGTGGCGCCGCCCACCTTCATGTTCTTCGTCAACGACACCGAGTTGGTCCATTTTTCCTATCGGCGCTACCTGGAAAACCAGATTCGCATGGCGCATCCCTTCGAAGGGACGCCGCTCAAGCTGCTGTTCCGCAACCGCGCTGAGCGGGAGAAATAGAAGTTTCGAGTGCCAAGTATCAAGTATCATGTGCCGCAGGCGCGAACCACCTGACACCAGACACTTGAAACGTGACACTTGAAACGTGACACCCTATGACTATCAAACGCTTCGACGCTCGCCGCTGGCTGCGCGACAACTGGCTGGAGCTGCTGCTGCTGGCTGTCCTGCTGATCGCCCTCGGTTGGCTGGTTTCTTTGGGACGCGAGATTTGGCCCAAGGTGCGCCCGGAGCCGACGCCAACGCCCGGCCCGGCCGTCTTCGACGACCAGCGCGCCTTAGGCATCGTCAACTTCCTGACGGCGCTGGGACCGCGCACGCCAGGAGGCGACGCACTGACGACGACGGCTGAACGCATTGAGGAAGTGCTGCGCGACAACGGCTGGCAGGTGGAGGTGCAGGACTTCGCGCTGGACGGCGTTGGCCGGCGGAACATCGTGGCCACGGCCGGCGAGGGCGAGGCGATCCTCTTGGGCACCCATTACGACAGCAGCCCGCGCGCCGACCTGGACAGCAACGAGGCCAATCGTTCAACCCCGCCGCCCGGCGCCAACGACGGCGGCAGCGGCACAGCCGTGCTCTTGGAGCTGGCCCGGGCGCTGGACAAAGAGCGGCTGGCCGGGCAGGTCTCGCTGGTCTTTTTCGACGGCCAGTATGACAGCGACGGCCAGCCGGTGGCTGCAGGTGTGCAGGCTTGGGCCGAGCAAACGCCGGCTATCGACCCGCCGCAGGCCGCCGTGTTGGTAGCCCTGCTAGGCGGCGCCAGGCAGCAGTTCAGCATCGACGCCATGAGCGATCCACTGCTCAGCCAGCAGCTCTGGGACAGCGCCGAACAACTGGGCTATGCTGGCTGGTTCATCCCTGAGCCGCAGCCCGCCATCAATCTGGGCCAGCAGACTCTGTCTAGCCTGGGCGGGCCGGTCGCCGTCATCGCCGGCAGCGACGCAACGACCTGGCGCACGTTGCAAGACACGCCTGAGCAGATCGACGCGCAGGGCCTGGGCCGCGTTGGGCGCTTGCTGCAAGTGTTTTTGGAAAATCAACCAGATTCAAGATGATTTGTCACGCTGAGCGGAGATTCTTCGCTGGACTCTTCACGGTCAAGAGAGTCCAGCGGCTGACCCGCTCAGAATGGCATTTGGGTGCAACAAGCAACGATTTCTATCTAACACGGAGTAAGATCAACGTATGCAACCTGCAAAAAGACTGAACAACGTCCCCATGTACGTGTTCGCTGCCCACGGCGCCCGGCTGAAGAAGCTGGCTGCCGAGGGACTGGACATCATCCGCCTGGACATCGGCGAGCCCGATGCGCCGCCGCCCGCCTTCATTATCGACGAGCTGGACAAGCAGGCGCGCGACCCCAAAAAGCAC
>JBFYTD010000264.1:0-4271 GCA_041300885.1 Anaerolineae bacterium
CAGTTCCGCCTGCAGTACGACTCGACCAGCGGGCCCAAATACGCCGTAATCAAGGGCACGACCAGTACAGCCGTCACCAAGCAAGGCTCCAACCAGTTCCGCAAGGTGACCTTCTACGTGGACGATGCCCGCTTTGCCGATGGTCTGTCTGGCGGGACCGACTTCGCCATCGACTCTCGCAGCAGCAGTGGTGCGCGGGATGGCAACGAGTGGATCCACTTCGTGGACGTGCGCAAGTATGACCCGGCCACGCCGACCAACACGCCGACGGTCACCCGCACCGCCACGCCGACGGCGACGCCGACGGCCACCAACACGCCGACGGCCACCAACACACCAACCGTGACGCCTACAGCGACGCATACGCCGACGGCGACGCCAACGCACACGTCTACGGCGACGCCCACGGCCACCAACACGCCGACAATCACAGCGACGGCCACGCCGGTGGTGCGCGAGCTGTATCTGCCTCTCATTACGAGAGGCAACTAACCCATACGTCTCGTCAGGCTGGCTGGCCCGCTCTCTGGGCCGGCCAGCCTGGCCTTGTTTGTAATCCCAGCGCCTTGGCCGCAGCCTGCCAACAGCGGCTCTCCGTTTGTTTGACTGCTGTATGAAGAAACTGTCATCATTGATCGGCGCTTTCTTCATCGAGAATTCATCTTGCCATGCTATGGTAGGAGTGTGAAAGTCAAACGAAGGGAGATACTTCGATGTTGGACACACAAACACGCATGGCCACCTGGTACCGCGACACTTCGTATCCCAAGACCATGCAACGCATGCAGACCCATACGTTCGTCTATGAGCGCATCAAGCGCATGTTTGACATCGTGTTGGCTGCTAGTCTGTTGCTGATCCTGTCGCCGCTCCTGCTAGGGTTGGCGTTGGCGATCAAGCTGGATAGCCCAGGGCCGGTGCTTTTCGTGCAACGACGGACGGGCCGCTATGGCCGGCCGTTCAACTTCTTCAAGTTCCGCTCCATGAGCTATAGCCCGCAGCACGTGGAGGTGCATCGCCAGTACGTGCGCCAATATGCTAACGGGGACGAGGGCGCAGAGGCGACCAACGGTGTCCACAAGCCGCTCAACAGCGGCCTGGTGATCACCCGGGTGGGCAAGGTGCTGCGCCAGACCAGCCTGGACGAACTGCCCCAACTGTGGAACATCCTGCGGGGCGACATGAGCTTCGTGGGGCCGCGCGCCTGGGCCGACTACGAGCTGGACTACTACAAGGACTGGCACTATCGCCGCCTGGAAGTTCCGCCCGGCCTGACCGGCCTGGCTCAGATCAACGGCCGCAGCGCTTTGGCCTTCGACCAGATCATCCATCTCGACATCGAATACATCGATCACCGCTCCTTCTGGATCGATCTCGAAATCCTGCTCAAAACCATCCCCGTCGTGCTGACCGGCAACAACACCGGCTGAGACAGGCGACGCGTCGTACAATCTCTCCTGCTGTTCTCTCCGACTTTCACAGACAACGCGATACACATTTTTCGGGACACGTTCGAAGAAGCCGGCGTTCTATCGCTTGATATCTGGCAACTGCCAGCGGTGGGACGGCTGTGCGCCTGAAATCAGGTCTCTTCTTTGACGTTCCCCAAGCCAGGCGCCGCAGATCGCGATGGTTCGCGCACGTCTGGCGCGCAAAATGAGGTGCGAGACTATGACATCCAAACGTCCTCGATGGCTCTATCTACTTTTGATTCTTGCTCTGCTGTCAGGCAGCCTGGCCACCCAAAGCAGCGCCAGCGTTGCCGGCCAGGCCGGTCCGACGGTTGACACGCCTGGCTTCTACCTGGTCGGCAGCAAGAATCTGGACCCCGCTCTGTTTCACCATGCGGGCGATACACAGTTTTTCATATGGCGTCCTCTCAACCCGGACGAAGGCGTCTTCAACTGGAGCAACATCGACAGCTACCTGGCCACGCACGCTGTCAACGGCAAGAAGGTGGGCATTGCCATCGTGCCGGCTGAGGGGCGCTACGGCGCAGGCAGCATGCCTGCGCCCGGCTTCGTGCGCGGCAATCCCGCCATCATGTACGATGGCGTGACCCTGGACGAGGTCGACAACGGCGGCTTTGAGGGCGACCTGGCAGCCACCTGGGATTTCAGCGGCCCGGTCAGCATCGTCAGCAATCCTGTCCTCGCCGGCGCCAAGTCGGTCCGGTTGGGCGGCGCAGTCAACTCCACGGCCCTGCTGCGCCAATTCACACTGCGCATCCCCCCCTATCTGCGCAACGCCGAGATCTCTTACTGGTGGCGGCTGGAGACCAGCGAGCCGGCCGGCAGCGCGGCCGACGCCATGCGCGTGGAGTTGTTGGACGCAGGCAGCGGCAGCGTCATCGCCACGGTGCAATCGGCCAACAGTAATGGCGCGCGCAACGTCTGGCAGCGTTACGTAGTGAACCTGATGGCCTACGCAGACCGCAATGTCGAACTGCGGATCACGGTCAGCAACGACAGCAACGCGCCGTCCTCTTTCTTCCTGGACGACATCTCGCTGACGGCGACGCCTATTCTGCTTAAGTTCTGGTCCAACGAGTATAAGCAAGCGTACCAGACCTTCGTTCAGGCCCTGGGCGCTCGCTACCGCAACGACCCGCGCGTCGAGTACGTCGCTATGGGCACCGGCCTGTGGGGCGAGACCCGCGCGACCGAACCGGTCGATCGACCGGCCTCCCAGGCCAACGGCGTCACCTCAGAGGTTTGGATCAACACGGTCAACGCCATCACCGACATGTACATCGCCGCTTTCTCGGAAGGAGGGCAACTGCGCAAGCCGTTGCTGTTGCAGATGGCGCCCTTCCAGATCGTGCCGCGCGAGCGCAAGGAGTTCTCCATTTACGCGGCCGAGCGCGGCGTGGGACTCTCGTTCAACGGCCTGTATGCCGACTACAACAACGTTTTCATGTGCGGCGATGCCAACCCCGATTACAACTGCGCCGGCTCTTATGACCAGCTCGTCGCCTTCAACCACGCGGTGCCCATCGCCTTCGAGAGCTATAGCTACATGCTGCCCACAGTCAGCGAGTTTTTCTGGGGGCTGATGAACGCTCTGGACAAGAAGACGGACTACCTGCGCCTGTCGGGCTATAGCGGCTGGTATCTGGGGCCGGACGATCAACCCGTGCCGGCCTACACTAACCTGATGGGCTGGTCCAGCCAATGGTTCGGCAAGGACCTGGACACCACGCCCTCGATCTGGGTGGCCATGCGCGAGCATCGCAACCCCTTGCGCTATGGCTCCACCAGCAGCATTGCCATGACCAGTGACCGGCCGCAACTGGGCAACTATCAGTTCTGGCTCTATCAGCGCGACGACATCCCTGGCGGCCAGACGGTGCCGGAGACCAACCAAGCCACCGAAGCGGGCCAACCCGTCGGCCTGGGCAACTGCCCCGGCTCACCCTGCTGGCCCGCCGCCTATAACCCCGACCTGCCGGCCAACGCCTACCAGACGTGGGTGATCCGCCGCACGGACCAGGCCACGGGCAACCCCTTCATGTGGTTTTCGGCCGACGACGGCTACGTCTACGGCGACGGCAACCAGGTGCAGATCGACGTGACCTATTGGAATCGCGGCACAGACCGCTGGCAGCTCAAGTATCAGGACAGCAGCGGGCAGGAGCTGGCGGCCGTGCCCGTGGGCGGCGCAGATCCCTGGGTGCAGAAGACCAACAGCAACACATTCCTGACCGCGTCCTTTGTGCTGACCGGCACGCGCATGAGCAATGCCATGACCGGCGGCGCAGACTTCGTGTTGGACAGCCGCAGCGAGACGGGCGCCAACGACGGCAACGAGTGGGTCCACTTCGTCGAGTTGAAGAAGCTGGCCGGCCCTGAGCCGCAGCCGACCCCCACCCACACCGCGACACCGACGCCAACTACCGGCCCATCCCGCACGCCGACGCCCACCTGGACGCCGTCGCCGACGCGCACCACTACACCCACGGCGACGCCGGACGCCACCAACACGCCGACCGCAACGCCCAGCCCCACGTCTACCCACACGCCGACCAGCACGCCCACCCACACGCCCACGGCGACCGCCACCCACACGCCAACGGTTACGCCAACGGCGACTGCGACCCGCACACCCACCGCGACGCCGACCGCTACCCCGACCGCGACGGCGACCTCAACCCCTACGGCCACGCGCGTGCCCTACGGCATCGTCCAGGGTCGGGTGTTCCATGACGTGGACAAGAATGGGATCTACAATCCGGGCGTCGACCAGCCCTTGTCTGGCGGGCGGGTGGAACT
>JBFYTD010000265.1:0-4322 GCA_041300885.1 Anaerolineae bacterium
CTGGACGCGCAGGTCGCTGCCGTCGCGCGTAAAGACGGGATGCGGCTGAACCTGGATGGTCATGAACAGGTCGCCGCGCGGCCGGCCAAACACGCGCTCACCCTGGCCGCGGATGCGCAGCTTGGAGCCGGAGTCGACGCCGGGTGGGATGGCGATCTCCACCTTGCGGCCGTCGCTGTAGGTCAGCGTGCGGTTGGCGCCGCGCAGGGCCTCCTCCAGGCTGATCTCGGAGGTCACTTCAATATCGCGGCCGGAACGCACCTCTGACGGCTCGCGGGTTGGATCAGCGTTCGTCGTGCCCCATAGGTTGCCAAACAACGCCTCAAAGAAGTCCGAGAAGTCGCTGCCTGCGCTGGCTGAGCGTGTACGGCGGCTGGCCGCCTGCCCATAGGCCCAGGCGAAGCCGCGGAAGATGCGTTCGAAGTCCTCCTCATCCACGGTGTGGGTGGAGGTGCGCCGCTGGCTGTGGCTTTGGCGCTGTTCTTTGGGGCTGGCCGACGCGCGGCCAGTACTGCTGGCTGCGCCGTAGCCTGGTTGCGGGCCAGGGCTGCTGTAGCCCGCGCCATAGCCTGGCCGCGAGCCGGCGCCACCCGCAGGGCGTTGGTACTGCTCGTAGCGGCCATTGAACAGGTCATAGCGGGCGCGTTTGTCGGGATCAGAGAGAACCGTGTAGGCCTCGTTGATCTCTTTGAATCTCTCGGTCGCTTCGGCCTTGTTGGCGTTGACGTCTGGATGGTAGACGCGCGCCATCTTACGGAACGCGCTCTTGATGGTCTGCTCGTCCGCGTCGCGGGGGATGTCGAGAGTGGAGTAGTAGTCTTTGTAGTCCATAGCGCCTGCTTTCATCCATTATACGCAGGCTGGTGAAATATGTTACTGTAGGAATAAACCCATTTGCTCGGGACGGTCTCCTGACCGTGCCCGCTGTGGGCCGGTGGCTCGGTCGGAGACCGGCCACAGCGGTTTCACTTTCACTATGGTTGGCGGCTCGGTCGGAGACCGGCCACAGCATTTTCACAAGAGTCGCAATTCCTGCGCGCGCAGGGCTGCCTGGGTGCGGTCGCGCGCGCCGATCTTGCCCAGGATGTTGGTCACGTAGTTCTTGACCGTCCCTTCGGCCAGGTAGAGGCGTTGCGCGATCTCGCGGTTGGTCATGCCTTGCGCCAGCAGACGTAGGATTTCCAGCTCGCGCTCAGATAGTGGCTCATCCAGGTCCTGAGACGGTTTGGGCGCAGGTGCGGTCATGCGGGCGAACTCAGCCACCACCTTGCGGGCTACCGACGGCTCGATCAGCACGCCGCCGGCCATGACGGCGTGGATCGCATCGGCCAGTTCCTGGATCGACACGTCCTTGAGCAGATAGCCTGCTGCACCTGCCCGCAGTCCCTCGAAGACGTACTCGTCATCGTCGAAGGTGGTCAGGATGATCACACGCGCTGCGGGCCAGCGCGCTCTTAGCTGCCGCGTGGCTTCGACGCCGTCCATCACCGGCATGCGCACGTCCATCAGCACCACGTCGGGTAGCAGGGCAGCATAGGCATCCAGCCCCTCCTGCCCGTTCATGGCCTCGCCGGCCACGTCCAGGTTCGGCTCCATCTCCAGCAGCGTGCGCAGCCCCTCGCGCATCAGGCGTTGATCGTCAACCAGCAGCAGTCGCACGGGGTCAGTCATGGTTGCTCTCCGCCGTCACGGGCAAGATCAGGGTCAATTCGGCGCCGCCGTTCGGCGTGGACTGGACGCTCAACTGGCCACCGAGCTGAGCAGCTCGCTCGCGCAGGCCGTGCAGGCCAAAGCCAGCCGCGCCATTGTTGCTGCTAAGGCCCGTGCCGTTATCGCGCACCTGTAGCGCTATCGCGCCGTTGTGCTGGGCCAGCTCGACCCAGGCATCTCGGGCGTTGGCGTGCTTTTGGATGTTGGTCAAGCCCTCCTGCGCGCCGCGGTAGAGCGCGTGACGCTGGCTGGGGCCTAGCTCCGGCAAGTTTTCGGCCACGGCCAGATGCACTGTGATGCCCGTGGCCTGCTCGAAGCCGCCCGCCAGTCGTTTCAGGGCCGGCGCCAGGGCCAGATCAGCCTCCACCGGCGCGCGCAATGTCGCCACCGTGCGGCGCAGCTCGCCCAGTCCTTCGCGAATCTCCTCCAGCACCGCGCCGACCATCTGCGCGGCCCGGTCAGGCGCGCTGGGGATCAGCCGTTGCGCAGCTTGAAGCTGGACTGACGAGACGGTCAGCCGGTGGCCCAGCGTGTCGTGCATCTCGCGCGCCATGCGGTTGCGCTCCTGCTGCACGGCCAGCTCCTCGGCCTGGGAAGCGTATTCCTGAAGTTGGCGGTGTGCCTCCTGTAGCTCCAGCAAGAGACGCTCGCTGTCAGCCCTGGCAGCCTCAGCCCTGGCTGTCTGTTGAGCGAAAATGGCAAAGAAGACGTAGCCTGCCGCATAGATGGGCACCGCGAACAGCCCGCTGGGGCCGTTGACGGCTACGTAAGCCACCAGGGTGATGAGGGTGAAAAGGGCGATCCAGGCCGCAACTGCGCGCGGCGGGTACATCATCGTGACTTCGGCGCTGAGCACGAAGAACAGCACCACGGCGATCAACTGTTGTGGCGACTGTATCAACAAGGCGACAATGATCAGAGTCTGCAGGCTGGTGTAGAGGTATGCCCCCCAAGGTCGAGCGCCAACAATGCGCTCCCGTAGCGAGAAGAGCACGGTGAACAGCGCCAGCAATCCTGACGCCAGCCAGCGGTTTGGCGATCCGCTCTGAAACAGATCCCACAGCATGGGAATCCCCACCGCTGGCACGACGAAGTAGCCAGCCAGGTTGAGCATGTCGAGCGAAAAGGGAGGGGATGTTTTGTCCGACATAACGACTATGATACTCGAAAGTGAGCGGAAAGTAAACTGGTAGATTGGAAAATTGGTAGATTGGTGGCTGGCGATGTCCCGCCACTCCACCAATCTACCAATCTACCACTCCACCAATCTACCAATTTACTCTGTTATCCTCGCCGCCGCAGCAAGAGATAGGCGCCGACGGCGACCAGGGCCAGCGGCCAGGCGTAGCCTAGGATCTCCAGCAGCTGCATAGCTGCCCCGCCGCGCATCACGGCCAGCCCGACCAAGCCGATGATGCCGCCGGGGATCAGCGGCCACCACTGGAAGCCCTGCTTGCTGATCAGCGAGACCAGGCTGATCAGCGCCCAGCCGGCCGAGAAGGCCAGCAGGAAGATGCCGCCCTGGTTTTCTTCGATCTGGCCAGCATAGGGGCCGATGATCAGGTAGACGCCGAGGGCGATGCCGGCCAGGATGCCGCCGGGGATCATCAGGCCGATCTCACGGGTGAGTAAACCCCAAAGCAGGAAAATCATTGCCAGGCCAGGCAGGATCAGCAGTTCGATCTGGGGCAGGTCGATGACCTGGGAGAGAAAGACCAGCAGGCCGATGGCGATCAGCATCACGCCCAGGATAACGCGGTCGCGGGTCTCAGTGGTTTTCTCGCTGTCGTTGGTGGTATTCGGAAGTTGGGCGGTCATGGTTTTGGCTCCTTGTGGTTGCGAAGTGCGTGTTGTTTTCGACGCTTCTATGCCCAGTCTACAACGGCAAGGGTCACACAGGCTAGTGCCGGAAGTCATGCCCGCAGTCACGTGACCGGATGTTGTGAGCAACAGCGGCACGCGGGTATAATGGACTCTGCCCGTGAAGAACTCTGTCAGTCGGGCGCAAGCTGTTCTAGGGTATTTGCTCTGGCCGGTTCCGTGCACCGGCGCCGTATGCTGACAGAGCCCGCCGGTTCATGGAAGCAGCTTGAGCGGCCATTGTGGACGAATTTACGCCGCTGGTCACCAGGAAGCCCTGATGTTGTATCATCCATTCGTCAAACGCTCTTTGTTGTTGACTCTGCTGGCGGTGTTGTTGCTGGCGCTGGGCCTGACCGCTTGCCAATCGGGGGCGGCGCTGTCCACGGCCACCGCTCCTGCCGTCACGGCCTTGCCTGCGCCGTCGCCCGACGCACCGCAGGCGTCTGCTGTCCTGCCCTCGCCCGCGCCAACCCTTGCGTTCACGGCCACGGCCCTGGCCGTGACGCCGCCCGCCGCCGCGGTGGCCCCCAGCCAGACGCCCACAGCCCTGCCCACCGTTGGCGCGCCGGCAGCCACAGCCACGGTTCCCATCTACACCTACCGCGTGGTCAACATCTTTCCCCACGACCCCACGGCCTTCACCCAGGGATTGGTCTACCAGGATGGCATCTTCTACGAGGGCACCGGGCTGCGCGGCCAGTCGACGCTGCGCAAAGTCGATCCGGCCACCGGTCAGGTGCTGACTGGCA